>JABLXG010000013.1 GCA_013178165.1 Anaerolineae bacterium | reverse complement strand
TCGTCATTGGGGAATCGAAAACGAGGCTCATTACTCCCGTGATGTGACCTTCAAGGAAGACCGCTGTCGCTTAAAGACGGGCTGCGCCGCTCATGTCATGGCGATCCTCAACAATCTGACCCTGGGACTCATCCGGCTGATGAAGTTCGACTTCATTCCCCAAGCACGCCGCTTCTTCAATGCCCGGCTCGACCTGGCGCTTGACCTGCTTCTGGCTCCCCCCTGACAACTTTGCAACAGCCGTGGCAGGGGCAGCAATACCAGGGTAGGCATGGGGGGCCGCCTGTGGTACACTTCCTCCGCTCCGCAGCGTACCCGATGCAGTGGCAGGGCGGAGTGGGCCTGCCACGCTGTCGCGCGGCAGGTAGAGCTCGCTACGAGTGGGGAACCGAGTGCATGGCTGAGATTCTTGACCAATTGAGCGTGATCATCCGGGAAATTATCATGGCCCTGGGCTATCCCGGAATCAGCCTGGTGATGTTGACCGAAAACCTCTTTCCGCCAATTCCTTCGGAACTGGTGATGCCTTTCGCCGGTTTCCTGGTTGCTGAGGGACGGCTGTCCTTTGTGGGTGTGATGCTGGCCGGGACGCTGGGGGCGGTCGCCGGAGCGACGGCGTTGTACTATGTGGGCGTATGGCTGGACGAGCCGGTCATCCGCCGCTTTGTGCGGCGCTTCGGGCGCTACTTCCTGATCTCTGAGGAAGATCTGGATCGCGCGTTGGCTTTCTTTGATCGCTATGGCGAGCTGGTGATCTTCTTTGGCCGCCTGATTCCGATCATCCGCAGCCTGATCTCGATCCCTGCCGGGATGAATCGGATGCCCCTGCCAAAGTTCCTGGTGTTTACCACGCTTGGCGCGACAATCTGGAATACTATCCTGACTGTTGGCGGCTGGTGGCTGGGCGCCAACTGGGAGCAGATCATCGGCTATATCAAGCAGTATGAGCGCCTGACGCTGGTGGTGCTGGCGCTGGCGGTGGTGGTATTTGTGGTGATGCGCGTCCGGAATCTGCTGAGCAAGCGGGCGGCTGCCAACCAGACCAAGTAGCCCTCGGCGGTAGTTATTCCCCGCTATCTCCCGCCCCGGCGTATCGATTGGATGCGTCGGGGCGTTTGCCTGTAACGTATGCCCGTGGGGTGCATCTAACGACTGTACGATCGTGACAGGCATCACAACCTGCATCGCATAAGGATGGACCTCATGGAAATGCAGATCGTCTTCCCCGGTGGCGCGCGTGTAGACGCGATTACCGGCGACATGGTCATCACCACCAACCAGGATGGTACCGCGCCGGCTCCCTTTGGGCTGTTTCTGGCTTCCATCGGCACCTGTGCTGGAATCTACGTGCTCAGTTTCTGCCAGCAGCGTGGTCTGCCTACGGAAAACCTGCGCATTATCCAGCGCATGAACTACAGCCCGTTAACGCACATGATTGACCACATCGAGCTGGACATCCAGCTCCCGCCGGAGTTCCCGGAGAAGTACAAAGAAGCGGTGATCCGGGCGGCCAGCCAGTGCGCCGTCAAGAAGCATCTGGAACATCCACCGACGTTTGACGTGCACACCTCGGTTGTTCAGATGGCCTGAGTGCGGTATCACCGCCTGGCAGGTGTGCGGCTCCCGGCAAGGGAGCCGCATTTTTTTTCATCCGGGTGGGAATCAGGATACACTGGCAGCGAATTCCGGGCATGATATCCCCGGAGCAGGGAGAGAGGGCGTGTCCCCGTGCCAGAATGGATTGATCACTGATGCCTGACCGGAAGCGCGGCGAATCACCGGGTCGCCAGGAACACGCCGAGTCGCCGCGTCCCGGCGGGTTGCGCTCCTGCCTGGTGCGTTTCCTGCCGGCGCTGGTGTTGCTGTGCGCGCTGCTGGCCATGCTCGGCCCGCGGATGAAGTACCTGGTGGAGCATTATCTGGCCATCATCAGCCAGTACAACGTCGGGGAACAACCTGCCGGGGACGGTCTTGCACCACTGTTCACCGCTGAGGTCGATCACTGGGCGGCGGACATTCGGCGCTGGGCGGCGGAATACGGCCTTGACCCGCAACTGGTGGCGACGGTAGTCCAGATTGAAAGTTGCGGTGACCCACGGGCGCTATCTCCTGCTGGGGCAGCGGGTCTGCTGCAGGTGATGCCACAGCACTTTGCCCCTGGCGAAGATCCGTTTGATCCGGAAACCAACGCCCGGCGTGGGCTGGGTGTGCTGGTGGAGTGTCTCACCAGCCGCCACAACCCTGAGCGTGATGTCGGACTGGCTTTTGCCTGCTATAACGGCGGGCCGAGCGTGTTTGTCACGGCCTGGGACTACTGGCCGCAGCAATCGCGGGATTACTACATCTGGGGAACGGGCATCTACGCCGACGCGCAGGCCGGGGCAACCAGCAGCGAAGTGCTTGATCGTTGGCTGCTGGCCGGCGGGCAGCGGTTGTGCCAGTCCGCCCGCCAGACTCTTGGCTTCCCTCTTGCACCTTAGGGCGCCTCATCCCACGGCTCGGTTGCACGGACGCCTGACACCTGTTCCTCGTAGACGACAATGTTCAGCGGGCAGCTTCCCAGCCAGTACAGCAGGATATCCCGGAAGGCGGGCCAGTCTGCCGGGTCGCCGGGGCGGGCCAGGGCCAGGCCACGCAGGCTTTCCTGTTGCCAGTCCTGGGCAATGTGCTGAGCGATTGCTTCGATGTGTCGCAGTGGTGTGGCTCCGGCGCTGCTCTGGCGCATGGCCAGCAGGACCAGCCAGGGAGTTGATTCCCGCCAGATCCACCATGTGCCCGCCTGAATGTTGCCAGCGCGGGCCTGTTTACGGAAGGCGGCGAAGGCAGCCGGAAAGCGATCAGCAAAGGCAACGGCCAGCGGATGATCTTCGTGCTGGCCACGCGCGTTGACATCGATCCCGATCGCCGGCGCCCGGCTGAGCAGGATGTCGCCCCGCACGAACGTGATGGTCACGCCCTGATCCCCCTTAGCGAGAAGACTGCACGATGGATTGCCGCGCCTGGTAACACCTCAGTCAGGCAGGATGGAGTACACCCTCCAGCGTCTCCGGGTCAAGGTTGCTGCCGGTGAGTACGATGGCTGTCGGGCGGCCATCACGGGGAACCTTGCCGCCAAGCACTGCGGCTACGCCCACTGCAGCGCCGCCCTCGACAAGCCAGCCCTGCTCGTGCAGGAGCCAGCGCATGGCAGCGGCGATTTCTGCCTCATTGACGAGCACAATGCGGCTGACATGCTGACGGCTCAGGTCGATGGTCAGCGTGCCTTCGATCTCGCCGCTGAGCGCTTCGGCCAGCGTGTCGGCGATCTGCGGGTGGCGTGTGCCGTAGAAGGCGTTGTACATCGCCGGGGCAGCCAGGCCATTGACACCGATGACCTCGATGGCAGGGTTCAGCGTGTGCAGCGCGGTAGCGATTCCGGCGATCAGACCGCCGCCGCCAACCGGCACGATCACCCGCGTCAGGTCAGGGGCCTGCTCCAGCAGTTCCAGCCCGCATGTCCCGGCCCCGGCAATCACGCGGGCGTCATTGTATGGCGAGATGAAGGTCCGGCCTTCTTCCTGCTCCAGCTGGCGGGCGTACTGTTCAGCGTCATCATAGAAGTTGCCGTGCAGGATCACCTCCGCGCCGAAGCGCCGGGTGCCATTGACCTTGCGCAGGGGGGTGTGGCGCGGCATGACGATTCGGGCATGCAGGCCGAACAGGTGGGCAGCATAGGCGAGCGCCTGGGCGTGGTTGCCGCTGGACGCGGTGACAAGCCCGCGCTCTCGCGCTGCGTCATCCAGGCTCAGGACGGCATTCAGCGCGCCGCGCACCTTGAAGCTGTGGGTTGGGTTGACCTGTTCCAGCTTGAGCAGGAAACCCTGGCCCAGGTCAGGCGCAGCTTCCAGCGGCGTTGGTGCGAGGTACAGACGCAGCCGTTGCCGCGCACGGAAAATGTCCTGAATCGCCACCGTCACCTGCTGTCTCCTTTCGCCTGCGCTCAGGACGTCTTAAGCCCACTGCCCGTCAGAGGGACGACGATCTCCGCCGCCGGGCCGAGGCGGGCCTGTACAGCCGGAAGCGCTGCAACGGGGACGGCGCTGGTTGGCTCTACGAACAGGCCGTGCGCGGCCAGGGCTTGCCGGGCAGCGTAGATGGCGGAATCATCGACGCGCAGGGCTGCGCCGCCGCTACCGCGCAGGGCTGCCAGGATGGCCCGCCCGCGAACGGGGCGGGCGATCTTGATGCCGTCGGCGATCGTGTCCCCGCTGTCAACAGGCGCGGGAATGTCAGCATTTGCCTCCCAGGCGCGGACGATCGGATCGCAGGCAGCGCTCTGCACGGCGAAGAAACACGGCAGGTGCGCAATTACGCCTGCCGCCAGCAGCGCCCGGTAGCCTTCCATCAGCCCCAGCAACAGCCCACCCTGACCGACCGGACAGATCACCGCATCCGGTGCACGACCGCCCATCTGCTCCCACAGTTCCCAGGCGACAGTCATCTCACCGGTAATGAAGCAGGGATGCCAGGCGTGGCTGGCGTAAGTTGCCTGTTGCGCCGCCGCTTCGCAGGCAGCGGTGACGGCGGCGCGTGGGCCGGGGACTTCGACCAGTTCAGCGCCAAAGCAGGCGATCTGCACCTTCTTGCGTTCTGCCGCGTCCGCCGGGACGAAGATACGCGCTGTCATGCCAATGCCCCCGGCGTAAGCCGCGACGGACGCCCCCGCGTTGCCGGAGGAATCCTCAACCACGGCGGTGACACCCAGGCCCAGCAGGTAATTGAGCATTACCGCCACGCCCCGGTCTTTGTAGGAGCCGGTTGGGAGCAGGTATTCCAGCTTGGCCAGGAAGGGCACACCGTTGACGCTGGCCGGGACCAACGGGGTCAGGCCCTCCCCCAGCGAAAAGCGCCGCACCGCCGGGAGCATGTCCGCATAGCGCCACAGCGACCACTCATGCTGGCGGATGGTCGCCGGGTCAAAGGGTGGCAGACCTTCCAGGTGGAGCGGCCCACCACAGGCCGGGCAGCGCCAGTCTAGAGGGGCGGCTGCCCGGCCGCATGAGTCGCAGATCAATCGCACGGTTGTGCCGCTCAAGCACCCTCCGGCGGTTCGAAGTCATCGCAGGCAGCGAAACCGATCACATCCCCGTAGCGGGTATGACCGCGCTGGCAGCGCCACAACTCGATGATCGTTGCAGCGCAGCCACCAACATCCTGGTAAGGGATCATCTCGGCGGGGCTACCGCAGGTTTCGCAGATGCCCGTCTTGATGCCACCGGGAGGAAGGTTGAAGTGGTCGTTGTTGAGCATCGATGTCCTCCGGCTGTTGGCCAACCCGCCACAGGCTCTACTGAGCGTAGCCCCGGCGGGCACGGATGCGTTTAGGGATACTTGCGGTTGAGCATCCGCGGATAGGGAATGGTTTCACGGATGTGCGGCAGGCCGCAGATCCAGGCAACCACGCGCTCCACACCCAGCCCAAAGCCGGCATGCGGGACGCTACCATAGCGGCGCAGGTCGATGTACCAGCGGTAAGCCTCCTCTGAGATGCCCATTGTCTTGACGCGCTGAGCGAGCAGATCGGGGTCGAAGATACGTTCACTGCCACCCGTGATCTCGCCGTAACCTTCAGGAGCGAGCAGATCAGTGCAGTTGACCACGCGCGGGTTCTCCCGGTTAGGCTCCATGTAGAAGGCTTTGGCCTCGACCGGGTAGTGCGTGACAAAGACAGGTTTGTCGAACATCTCGGCGATGGCCGTCTCATGGGGCGCGCCAAAGTCCTCGCCCCATTCGATCTTGAGATTCTCCCGCAGTTCGGGATCGGTGGTTTCCGCGGCCAGTCGCTGCAGGCGCTCGACCGCCTCGGTATAAGTGATACGCGGGAAGGGCGGGGTCACATTTTGCAGGCGGGTGGTGTCGCGTTCCAGAATAGCCAGTTCTTGTCCATGCCTGGCCAGCACTGTCTGGACGATATAGGTGACAAACTCCTGTTCCATCGCGATCAGGTCATCCAGGGAGAAGAAAGCCATCTCTGGCTCGACCATCCAGAACTCCATCAGGTGGCGGCGAGTCTTGGACTTTTCGGCGCGGAAGGTGGGGCCAAAGCAGTAAACTTTGCCGTGGGCGGCCATGTTGGCTTCGTTATAGAGCTGGCCGGTCTGGGCCAGATAGGCCGGCTCCCCGAAGTAGTCTACCGAAAACAGGCTGGTCGTGTTCTCACCAGCGGTAGGGGTCAGGATGGGAGTGTCGACCAGCAGGTAGCCGTGATCGTCCAGCCAGTCGCGGATGGCGCGGATGATCGTGGCGCGCACACGCATGATCGCCCACTGGCGTGATGAGCGCAGCCACAGGTGACGGTTGTCCATCAGGAATTCCACGCCATGCTCTTTGGGCGTGATCGGGTACTCTTCCGCCACCTGGATCACTTCCAGGGACGAAACGCTGATCTCATAGCCACCAGGCAGGCCCGGTGCACGGCCATCCTTGCGGACATTCCCGGTTACGATCAGGGACGATTCCTGTGGCAGCGTCTTGGCCGCTTCAAATTGCTCCGGCGGCACATCGTTGAGGAATACGACACACTGGGCAATGCCAGAGCCGTCGCGCACCTGCATGAAGACCAGCTTGCCTTTGTGTGTTTTGTTGTATAGCCACCCTTTGACCGTGACCTGCTGCCCTTCGTAGCGGGCGATATCCTGAATGAGCATGGGCGTCGCCATGGCCGTTTATCCCTTCCGGAGTCCGTATTGTGATCCCACCGCACAGAAACTCGTCAAGACACGGGCTATTGTAGCGGGGCGTTGCGCGGCCTGCCAGCGGGGTTTGCTGGCCAGGGCTTCCCGTGTACAATCCGGGCGCTGTATCCTGTCTGGTTCTCCCGGCGAAAGAGTCGCGGATGACCGCTGGTGATCTCACGCCGATGACCACTGCCGAAGCGCGGAGCGCCGCCCGCAATGCTGCTGCGCTAGCGGCTGCATCAGTTGTTTCCAAAGGCGCCCTGTTTGTGTGGCAACTGGTGCTGACCCGCCTGTTGATCCAGGCGGATTACGGCATTTATGGCACTATCGGCGGGATGCTGGTCATCGCGGCTACGTTGCCGGAATTCGGGATGGGCCTGATCGTCCTGCGGGATGTGGCGCGGCGGACAGAACTGGCTGGCAGGATGCTCACTGCGACACTTGCACTGCAACCGGCGCTGGCCCTGACGGCTTACCTGGGCCTTATCCTGGCCGGGTGGTTATTGGGTTATGACCAGGCGTTGCGGGCACTCCTGCCGCTGGCCGGGTTGAGCCTGTTTGTGGATGCGCTGGGCAACATGGTGCACAACCAGCTGCTGGCCCGCGAGCAGATGGCCATCCCGGCGGCGATCAGTGTGGCGCATATTTTCCTGTTGATCGGACTGGTGGCTGCCGCACTGCTGGGTGGGCTGGGGCTGACCGGGTTGTACTGGGCCACCATCGCCGCGGGGGCCGCCCGCGCCGCTGCTTACTGGGTGGCTCTGGTACGTTGTGGTGTGGGGATTGCCTGGCCGCCGGAGCCGGCGATCATGGGTGAACTGCTGGCTAACGGTGCCCCGTTGATGATCAATTCGCTACTGGGGACGGCCTACCAGCACGCTGACAAGATCATCATGACTGCCACCATCGGCCAGGAAAGCACGGCTTACCTGCTGGCAGCGTTCATTATCGTGGCCGGGATGGTGGAGTTGCTCAGCACGACCGTGCTGGTGGCGGTTTTCCCGTTAATGTCCCGCCAGTACGGCGCCGGACAGCATGCTGCTTTCAACTTCCTGGTGGAGAAGATAGCCTTCCTGACCCTGATTTTGACCGTGCCGATCGGGGTGGCGATCTCCACCCTGGCCTCGACGCTGGTGGCGTTGCTTTTCTCGCCCGCGTACACCCGCACGACCGACATCCTGCAGGTGTTGATCTGGTACGGTGTGGTGACCATGGTCGCTAATGTTTTCGCCCAGGTACTGATGATCCAGAACCGCCAGACTCGCCTGCTGGGCATCAGGGCGGCGGGGCTGGCGTTGAATATCACCCTGTTACTGATCCTCTTGCCGCGGATCGGGATGGTAGGCGCGGCGTTGGGGAGTCTGGTGGCCGAAAGCGCGGTTACGGTCGCGCTGATCGCCCAGTGGGAAGGCGGCGAGGAATTCGCCCGGCGCTTTGGCCCGCGTGCCCTGCGCCTGGCGATCGCCGGAGGTGTCATGGCAGGGGTGATGCTGGGACTGCGCGGCTTGAGTGCGCCATCGCTGGCGGGCGCGGTGGGGGCGCTATTGGCCGGGATAGTAGCCTATGCGGTCGGTTTGCGGGCGTTGCAGATCATCGCGCCGGATGATCGCGGCTTCATCCGCCAGGTGCTGATCTCCATGCCCGGCGGGGCGTTCCTGGCGCGGGTGTGGAAGCAGGCTTAGCCCGCTGTATCGCTGCCGGTCAGCTTTTCCAGTTGCTCCCGAATCTCCCACTGATAGGGATCGCCGATCAGGATCGCCCGGTAGATAGCGGCGATGCGTTCGGTCTCGCCGCGTTCCCTGTATCGCTCCACCAGCCACAGCCAGGGTTCGTAGTTAACGCGATACAACCTGGGTGTGCGGGTCTGAGGGAGCATGTCAAAGGCCGCTGGTCTGCCGTAGACGGTCATTGCATATTCCTGCCGGACGGTCAATAGTGGAACGGCGTGCTCCAGCATGCTATCGATCAGCGCCGGATCGCCGCCGCGCTGCTGTTCAATTCGGGCTAATGTGTACCAGCTTCGCACCAGGTCGTTCGCCGCCACAAACAACGCTGTCTGGGCCAGCTGTTCGGCGGTCATGCTAAGCTGTTCGATGGCGCCATCCGTCTGGAAAGCAATTTCCGCCAGCAGAGGGTAGTCTGACGGATAGTATTCATTCGAAACTGTTCGTGCCTTCAGCAGGTAGCACTCAGGGCAGGGGGCAACCGATTCATCGTTGACCGCTGTAGCCCATTCCCCAAGCGCGCGCAACAGGCTGAATGAGGCGCGCTCCAGGTTGATCGTCCGGGCTATCCGGGTAGCTGTCTCCAGATCACCGGCGCTCACGGCCAGTCGGAGGCCTACTTCCGGTTGGTCAGGAAAATGGGCCAGCGCCGCTTGCAGGACCTGTTGATGCCATGGTCTGGCCGGGTCGGTCCAGAAGCCGGATGAAGCGAGGGCTGGCTGGCGGCGCAAAGCTTCAAAGTAAGCGGCGCGGGCTTCCTCCAGACGCCCCAGGGTTTCCAGGTATTCCCCCAGCTTAAGGTGATATCCTGCTTCGACGGGGTTCCAGGTGGCAGCGGTTCGGGCAGCGATGGCGGCATCTTCGTAGCGCCCGGCCTGGGCGTAGAGACCGGCCAGGTTAAACCAGCCGGTGTCCCAGGAGGGGTCCAGTTGCTGGGCAGTTTCATGCGCCGCAATGGCCGGTTCCAGGTATTGCTCTGGATCGCTAAAGGCCATCAGCCCCAGGATGTAGGCCTCGTGCAACGGGTAGAGATTAAGGCCAGGATCAGCGGCATGGGCGGTGCGCGTGGCCTCCAGGGCTGCCGCGAAATCGTTCATTGCCAGAGCGCGCATGGCGCGATCATGCGCCAGATTCCCGGCGTGAACCGGCAAATAGCCGATCTGGGCTATACCGAGGGCAATCAACGCCGCATAGATCGGCCAGCGATGGCGGGCTACTGACATTGGCTGTGTCACTGCCTGGGAGCGTGTCACGTGCCCGGCCACAGTGTAAGCGGCGATGACGGCAACCGGCAACAGGGAAACGTTGAGGGTAAAGGTGTCGACCAGGCTTTGCACGCCGAATCCCAGTAGCGCAGCCAGCCCGCCTTCCAGACGGCGCCGGCGGCCGGGAGAAGCCGCTTTCCAGGCCTGCCACCAGACACGGGCGAAGGCTACCCCCAGCCACAGAGCTGCTCCCAGAGCGGCTATGCCTCCTTCCGCCAGGATGTGCAGGGGGAGGTTATGGGCCGCGACCAGCCGATCCTGCGCCAGCGACAGGTCTGGATCGCCGTAATGGCGCAGGGCCAGCCCGTACTCGTGAGGGCCAACGCCAAGCAGGGGACGGTCGTAGGCCATTTCCAGCGCGCTTCGCCAGAGATCGAGCCGGTTTTCGTCCCCGGAGCGCAGCGGCGCGCGCAGCGTAGAGAGGAGCACCAGGGCGATCAGGGCTGCGCCGGTCAGCGCCGCGGCTCCTATCAATAGGCGCGGGTTCAGCAGGGCGCGCAGCGGGCGCGGAGCACGGTGGCGCACAGCGGGCTGCAGGAGCCAGGTGAGGATCAGTACGCCAGTGGAGGTGGCCAGCGCTATCTGGGTGCTGCGTGATTGTGTGAGTAGCAGCGTTACCAACAGGCCAATTGCCAGCAGCCACAGCCCAAACCGCAGGTCACGTTGACGGGTGGTCGTTGCCCAGGCTACGGTCAGTGGGATAAGGCTGGCGGTGAAATTACCGAGGATAGTGGAAACGTTGAAGGCCAGCGAGAGCCGGTGCCATACTGGCGGGAATAAGCCAGCGTTGACCTGCGGCCAACTGATCACGAAGTCTGGCAATAGGGGTATCCCCCAGTACCATGCGACAAATTCAATCACGCTGATCACTATCACTACCGTGCCAATCGTGAACAGCGCTTCCATGATCCAGCGCTGCCGGCCGCGGCGCATGAGGTCGATTAGCAGGTAGAAAGCCAGCAGATTCACCAGGATCGGCCAGGTGTATTCCAGACTAACCCGGCGATCCAGGGCGAAGAGGGCAGCCAGCAGCCAGACGATACCGATGGCAAGCAAGGGGCGATCCAGCGGCGTAACTGGAAACGCTCGTCCTTCGCGCCACAGAGTTGCCAGCCAGCAGGTCAGCAATATCGTAGTGAATAACTGGTGAAACAGGCGCAGCACGGCGGAGCGCTCGGTGTAAAACGTGCCGCCGATAAAGCAGAAGTACACCAGCAGCAGGGTGATTAGCAGGCGTTGCAGGCGCGCAGACATGGGCATGCTTTCTCAAATTCAGGCTGACAGATGTCTGACGGTCGTATGGTATAGCAACAGGCAGCTTCCGGCCAATGCGCTGCGCTCAGGGTTTTCTATCGTTATTACGGGAGTCTTCGTCGGAGAGCCTGCGCAGGCGCGGCGGCCAGGGGAAAAGAAGTAGCAGAAAGCCGGGAATTACCAGGACAAACAGCCCACCGACCACAAATACCAGCAATAGGCTGCGGTTGAACTGCTGGGAAAGAAAGCTGATGGATTCCAGGGTGGTGGAGAGCAGGGAACCGGCAATCCAGGTGATGATCATGAAGAATCCCACCACACGCCCACGCGGCAGGGTATAGCGTGCCCCAAGCTCGATGAGGAACGCCACCAGACCGCTGCCAATGAAGACCGCGTAGGAGAGCGACATCAGCCAGTTCGTCCAGTTGTAGCGATCCCCAAAGGTCCAGTTGAGGAAAAATAAGGTGCCGGAGAGCATCACGCCGACCAGGATGATGGCCGTGCTGATAAGGTGAGAACGCTGCTTGAAATTCATGGACTTGTCCCGTCCGGACAGCATGACACATGGTGACAATAACATGAACTGGCCGGATTTGCACCTGCCTGTGTGGTGGTATGCGCTGGCCTGTTGTGCAGATGGAACCGGTCGCCAGGGTTGGCTGTCCGGAGGACTTTACCCGGCGCAACCCGTGGGAGCAGGGCCGCTTTTGGTGTATGTTTATGGCAAGATGTTGAGCGGATCCCTATGCGAAAGGTGTTGCCGTTATGCCTGATGAAAGCGCCGTATTGCACGCATTTCAGACCCGGCTGGGGCGCGCCCCCGTGGTGATTGCCCGCGCGCCGGGCCGGATCAACCTGATTGGCGAGCATACGGATTACAATGATGGTTTTGTCCTGCCCATGACCATTGACCGTGCGACCTATGTGGCCGCCGCGCCCCGCGCTGATGACCAGGTGCGGGTGATCTCCCTTGACTTTGATGGTGACTATACCTTCCGGCTGGGGGACTGGCATGGTGAGGCGCATCCGCACTGGACGCGCTACCCGCGTGGCGTGATGTGGTTGCTGGCTGAGAAAGGCTATGCGCTGACTGGCGCTGATCTCGTGATCGGCTCGGACCTGCCGATTGGCGCCGGGGTAAGCTCATCGGCGTCGGTGGAAATGGCCGTGCTGGAGATGTTGCTGGCGCTGCTGCAAGTGGATACGTATAGCCAGGCGGAAAAGGCGCTGATGGGCGTGGAGGTGGAGCACCGCTTCATCGGCATGCCCTGCGGCGTGATGGATCAGATGACCTCTGCCGCTGGCGACGCCGGCCATGCGCTGCTCATCGACTGCCGCACGCTGCAGACCGAGCTGGTCAGCGTGCCGGATTCGGCGGCAGTGGTGGTTATGGATACCGCCAAGAAACGCGGGTTGGTTGACTCGGAGTATGGTCTGCGCCGCCGCCAGTGCGAGCAAGCCGCACGTTTGCTGGGCGTCCGCGCCCTGCGAGATGTCACCGTTGCCGATCTGCCTGCTGTGTTGCCCCGGCTGGAACCGGTGATCCAGAAGCGGGTGCGCCACGTGGTGACGGAAAACGACCGAACCCTGCAGGCTGTTGACGCGCTGCGGTCGGGCGATCTGGCCCGCGCCGGTGCGCTGTTCAACGCCAGTCATGCCAGCCTGCGCGACGATTATGAAGTGAGCTGCCTGGAACTGGATGTGATCGTCGAACTGGCTCAGGCTCAGGCGGACTGCTATGGCGCGCGGATGAGCGGCGGCGGCTTTGGCGGCTGCGCGGTGGCGCTGGTTGACCGCGCCAGGGTCGCGGATTTCATCGCTGCAGTTACGCCGGCTTACCGGGCGCGGACTGGGCTGCAACCTGACCTGTACGCGGTTTCACCATCGCCGGGCAGTGGCGTTCGCCGTCTGAGCTAAACCACAGTCGGGCAGGGGCGTCGGACGGGGCGCCCCTGCTTACAGATCGCGGTGAATTTCCCCGCCGCTAAGGATGTGCCGGTAAGTGGCCTGGATGGTCAGGCAATCAGCGACATGGAAGGGTTCCGGCGCTTCTGTGGCGATCACGCCCTCCGCGCCAAGATCGATCAGCGCCTGCAGGAGTTCCCGGTACCGGATGTCGGCCTGGTTCAGCGGCAGGTGCCTCTGTTCGCCTTTGGACGTGTATTCGATCCCGCTCAGGTGGCAATGCAGGCGCTTCAACCCGGCCTCACCCAGTGCTGCCTGTACTTTCTTGAGCGCCTCAACGAATTCGTCATAGCTGTTGAAGGATCCATCGCCCTGGCGGGCATGGAGATGCGCCCAGTCGATGCACGGTAACACGCCGGGGACCTCATTGCTGAGTTGCAGTAACTCGTCCAGTGAGCCGAACATGGCCGTCTTACCGGTGGTCTCCGGGCGCAGGATCACCTCGACCCCTTCTTCATCCAGGATGCCCCGGATTTCCAGCAGTTTTTGCTTGATGCGCTCATAGACCTGTTCCGCCGGCTGATCATGATAGCTGCCGGGGTGAAAGACAATATCCCGTGCGCCGGCCAGAAAGCCTGTCCGGGCGGCTTTGAGCAGGCGTTCGTCTGATTTGGCCATCAGATCGGCAGTCTGGCTGTTGAGGTTAATAAAGTACGGCGCGTGTACACTCAGGCTGATCCGGTGAGTTTCGGCGGCGGCCCTGATCTCGGCGCAAGTTTTTTCGCTGGCGCTGACGCTGCGTACCCAGGCGATCTCTAGGTGATCCAGCCCCAGGATGCGACTGTGTTCAATAGCGGCGGGAGTGCCGCTGGCGGGGGTAGTCTGTGGGCTGCCGACCGTCCCAAAGCGGATCAATTCTCGTTCGTTCTCAGGCATACAGATCCTCAATCCCTTTCAGTTGCCGCCCGCTGGCGGCTCACTGGGCAAGCCGGTATTCGCGGCTGAATGGCCCCCAGCGCCCGCTTTCGTCGATGGCGGCAATGGCTACGGTCTCAAAGCGTTCCGGGGTGAAGCCTCCCCATGTCAGGGAGTTGCCGCTAACCGTCAGAATCTGGTTGTGGGTCAGCGCGTTCGGCTGGCGCAGGGCCAGCACATACCCGCTGGCCCCCTGAACCGGTGACCAGACCAGCGTATTGCTGGAAGGATCGCTGGCGTTCTGGCGCAGGCTGATGTTCTGAGGCGGCTGCAGGCCGTCAGCCAGCACAGCAACGGTGGCCAGCGCGATTCTGGTGGAGCGTGTCAGGTAGGCCGGGTTCACGTACTCGATGGTATCCCGCGAATTGTTCTGGCGGGACGGGTCCTGAATGGCCTCGATGATGCGAATGGCCGGATACCCCCGCGCGGTGAAGCTCATATGGTCGCCCCAGCGGCCTTCACGGTCACCGGCAGCCTGTACCACCACCTGCAGGTCAGGCACATAGGTTGTGGCAATCAGGTTCATCACCCGGCTCAACTGGCGGGAGGGAGAGTCAGCCGTGTCGTCGGAGAAGACACGAATCTGCCGGTCGTTAACCTCGTTATTGGGACCGTTGATGTTGCCGATGGTATCCAGCGTGATGACGGCGCGTACATCGATGTTGTAAGGCTTGAGGTAGTCATCGATGAAACGGATGCTGCCAAGGCGCCCGACTTCTTCCGCCGAGAAGGCCACGAACATGATCGTCGCCCGCTGGGGCTTCTGGGCCAGCAGGCGGGCGATCTCCAGCAGGGCGGCGACACCGGTCGCGTTGTCATCCGCACCGGGGGCGGAAATGACCGGGTCGACGTCATTCGCCGTGCTGTCATAGTGCGCGCCGACGATAATCACACCTGCGCCGCTTTCCGTGCCCTGCAACGTGGCTACGACATTATGCTGCAGGCTTTGCTGTTCCTGCCAGCTGACCGTGAACGGGTGATCCCAGACGGTCAGGCGTCCTCCCGCCAGCGTGCTGTAGGAGACAAAGGTGTCGTGGATGTACTGGCGGGCGGCGCCAATGCCACGGGCAGGGTCATTCTGAGCGGAATTGACATAGCGCGTCTGGAAGCCGTACAGCGTTTGCACATGCTGCATCAGACGTCCAGCATCCACCTGCTGCAGCAGGCTATCCAAACCAGGGTCAGGGGGTGCTTCGGCCTGAATGCCGCCCGGTAGATCGATGGGAACCTGGGTGCTGATGCCAATGGTGGCCTGAGGTGTGCTGGTGGGCAGGCTGGGAGGGACGGTCGGCGGTGGAGCGCTGCCCAGGTTACAGGCCAGGCTGCTGAGAATCAGCAGGACAGGCGCGGTCAGCAGCAACGGCAACCGACGTAGTAGGGTCGAAAAAGGGTCTGCAGTCTTCATGAGCCAGATTGTAGCGATAAGCTCCGTGCCAGTGCCAGTGCGACCCGGCTGCGCCGGTGGTGGCGGTGGGCAGACGCAGCTGGTCATTATACCTGAAGCGGTTGAATTTTCGGAGAAAAGAAGATAAATTTGATATAAATTATTGACGATCGTCATGTTGCAGTTGAGGAGAGTGACCGATGACTACCATCGATGCACGCGGTTATGCACACCCGGAGGTGCTGGTTTCTACGGAGTGGGTGGCCGCCCATCTGCAGGACCAGGCGGTGCGCATTGTCGAATCGAATGAAGACCCTCTGCTATATCCTTCCGGGCATATCCCCGGGGCGGTAGAAGTGGACTGGACGGCTGACCTGAACGATCCTGTCCGGCGCGATTACCTAGATCGACAGGGATTTGAGGCGCTGGCATCGCGGATTGGCATCACGCCGGAGACGACGGTGGTCTTCTACGGCGATAAAAGCAACTGGTGGGCGACTTATGCCTTCTGGGTCTTTCAGTTGTTCGGCCACACCAGGGCACGGATCATGGATGGCGGGCGGCTCAAGTGGGAACGCGAGGGACGGCCCCTGACACGGGAGAAGCCTGCCTACCCGCCGACCATCTACCGTGCGCCGGAACGCGACGACAGCCTTTTCCGCGCTTTCCGCGATCAGGTGCTGGAGCATGTACGGGCGCACGGCCAGCTGGTCGATGTGCGCAGTCCAGCGGAATTCACCGGCGAACGGTTGCACATGGAAGGCTACCCCAATGAGGGTGCCCTGCGCGGCGGTCACATCCCCGGCGCCCGCAATATCCCCTGGAGTCGGGCGGCTAACGCGGAGGATGGCACCTTTAAGCCAGCGGATGCCCTGCGGGCAATCTACCTGGAGGAGCAGGGGCTGGACCCGGCCAGACCTACTATTGCCTACTGCCGGATCGGCGAGCGCAGCAGCCACACCTGGTTTGTCCTCAGGTACCTGCTTGGCTTCAATGAGGTGCGTAACTATGACGGCAGCTGGACAGAATGGGGCAACCTGGTAGGTGTGCCGATTGAAAAGTAGGCCGAAGTCGATTATAGTCGGCGCTGCGCCTGGCCGGATGCCGGGTGAGTCCAGTGCATCGAGACCGCTTGCATAGCGTACGGGCAGCTATGACAGAGTATCCTGACAAGCTAAGGCAACTGCTGGAAGACTTCCGCTGGATGACCGATCGCGCGGAGCGGGCAGAGTATCTGATCGAACTGGCCGACCGCCTGCAGCCGGTGCCGGAGCACATCGCGACCAGACCGTACCCGTCGGAAAACCATGTCGACTACTGCGAGTCAGATGCCTATGTGTGGGCGGAAGACCGGGAGGACGGTACGCTGCAGTTCTACTTCGCTGTGGAAAATCCACAGGGGCTTTCCGCCAGGGCAATAGCCGCGATCCTCGACGAAACGCTCTCCGGCCAGCCACTGGAGCAGGTGGCTCACGTCCCGGATGACATCGTGCTGGATATCTTTGGTCGGAACATCGCCATGGGCAAGGGCCAGGGGCTGATGGGCATTGTGGCCAGGGTTCGCGCGGCGGCTCAACAGCGCCTGGCGGCGCGACAGGTGCCACGGGACAGGGAGTGACAGGTGCCGGAGATGCTATCGCGGCGCGCGTTCTTGCGCCGGTTGCCGGGCAGCCGCAGGCCGCAGCCACCCGCCTCGGACGGGATCACCTTTGATTCGCCGGTGATCACGCCAATTGGTCGCTTTTATCGACAGTCTGTGACCGGTAGGTTGCCGGTCATCGATCGCCGGGCGTGGGCGCTGGTATTTGACGGTCTGGTTCGCCGTCCGCTCAAGCTGGGCTATGAGGCGCTCAGAAGGCAGCCCGCTGCCGGGGATGTGTTCACGCTGGTGAGCGCCATGAATCCGCCGGGCGGCGGGCTGATCGGCAATGCAGCTTGGCGCGGTTGCCGCCTGGCCGATCTCCTTCTGCAAGCCGATCTGCTGCCGGAAGCGACTCATCTCCGGTTTGAAGCGGCGGATGGCTATTCAGCGACAGTGGCGCTGGATGAACCTGGTTTGCCACAGGCACTCCTGGCTTATGACATGAATGGCGCGCTGTTGCCGCCGGAGCACGGCGGCCCGCTGCGGGCACTGGTGCCCGATCTGTATGGCGGGGCGTCGGTCAAGTGGCTGACCCGAATCACTGCGATCGAGGCGCGACAGGCTTCTGGCGCGGGCATCCCGCCGGTCAGGACGGGCGCACAGATCATGACTCCGCGCCCCTATACTGTTCTTCAGGTTGGCCAGCCTGTCGCAGTCCAGGGTGTGGCGTTTGCCGGCTTGCGGGGGATCGCGGCGGTGGGGCTCAGCGTGGACGGCGGTGACTGGATGCCGGTCACCCTGCGCCCGCCGGAGTCGCCGCTGGCCTGGACACAGTGGTACACCCTGTGGACTCCGGAGGTGCCGGGCGAGTACCGGCTGGTGGTGCGGGCCACCGATCGGACAGGGCGGACGCAGGATCGCCTGGCCGGATTAGGATTAAACGATAGTGTGGAGCATAATGCAGGCGGTTCCAGGGATGTCGATCCCATGCACTGGATTGTGGTACGGGTGATAGGCTGACAGCACACAAGGATCAGGGGCGATAGTACATGACGATACCGCTGGTCAGAATTGTGGGTCGGTCTGGCTCAGGCCGGACGACGCTGCTGGAAAAGCTGATTCCGGCGTTGCGGGCGCGCGGATTGCGGGTGGCCACCATCAAGCATCATGCTCACCCGGACTTCACGATCGACCAGCCCGGCAAGGATACCTGGCGGCATTACGAGGCCGGGGCCGAAGCGGTGATGATTGTATCGCCGATCAAGATGGCGATCGTCCGCCGCCTAGCGCGGGAACTTTCCCTGGCGGAACTGGCCGGGCAGGTGCAGGATGTGGACATCATCCTGACTGAGGGCTTCAACCGCGATTCAGCCTTTCCCAGGATCGAGGTGGTACGCGCCTCGCGCAGCCTGGAGCCGCTCAATGCACCGGGGGAGGTGCTGGCCTACGTCAGCGATCTGCCGCTGGATGGCGCGCCCTGCTTTGCCCTGGACGACACCAGTGGGCTGGCGGACTTCCTGATCAGCCGTCTGGTGACCCGCGTTCAACGCTGACGGCGGGGAGGAGCAGTTCACCATGAAGCGATTGGTGTTCTTGCTGGCAGGTATCGCGCTGCTGGGGCTAACGGCCTGCGCGCCGGCAGGCCGGGTGGTGCAGACGCTGGTGGCCGTCCTGCCACAGGATCAGGGGCCGCTGGGTGGCGCGGTAGCGGCACTGCCCACGCCTGCTCCTCAAGCAGTAGCTACGGCTACCCCGGCTCCCAGCCGGATCAGCTTTCCCACTGCCGCACCAACGCCGATCGGACCACTGGCGACGCTGACCGCGCTCGCTGGTTTGCTGCCAACGCAGGATCAGCTGGCAACGCCGTATGCCATCATTCTCCGCGGCCTGCCGCATTTCATCGAGTTTCAGGCGTGGTGGTGAAGCGCCTGCAACGCGATGCGCCCGTCCGTGCGACGGCTTGAGGAAGACTACAGCGGGCAGGTGGATTTTCACATCCTGAACGTCGATCTCATTTCGACGCGCGATCTGACAATACAGTATGGCGTCTCAGCTATCCCGCACATTGTCTTGCTGGATGCGGAAGGCGAGGTTGTGCAGGAGTTGTTTGGCTACCAGCCGGAAGAACAACTCCGGGCGGTGGTGGCGCGCCTGGTGGGGAGCGAACCGTGAAACCGATTGATCGAGGCGTTTTGGGTGTGCCATTGACCCGGCGAACGTTCCTGTCCCTGTCAGGCGCGACTCTGCTGGCGGCGGCCCTGCCGGTGGAGGGCCTGGATGCGCCCCTGCCTGAGCCGGTGACCGGGCGGGCGCTGAAAGCGGTGGTGGTGCGATCGGCGCCGGATGGTGCGGCTCCGATGGTGCGCCATCTGTGGCCGGATAGCACTACCCCTTTGCTGGGACTTAAAGGCGGTTGGTATGCTGTGCCGGATGGCTATGTTCACCGTTACGATATCCAGCCGATGCTATCCTCTGCACCCGGGGATATGGCACATCCGGCGGCATTGCCGGCATGGGCGGTGGTTGTGGCGGCAGTCGCCCCCGTGCGCCGGTGGGCATCCGCTGCTGCGCCGCTGGTGACGCGGATCGGCCATGGCGGCGTCCTGGCGGTTGTGGACGCACTGCCGGGCGACGATGGCGGCTGGTACGCCCTCAGCGAGCACCCGGACTCGACTCCGTTGGGCTGGACGCCAGCGACCCGCTGGAGCATCTGCACAGAGCCTGAGCCGGCCCGGACGACACGAGCCAGAAGGTTGCTGCTGGATCGCGCCCGCGCTGCGATTATCGCGCAGGAGGACGGGCGCGATGTGTTGCGCCTTTCGGCGGCCGTCCCGCCGAGGATGCGGGCAGGGCGTCCGGGAACAGGTGGCGGGTTGCTCCGCCAACCAGCCACCCGGATCAACCCCTGGTATGGTGCTGCATGGGTGCTGTCAGGCAATGGCATGCTACTCTATGGCGTGTACTGGCACCACCGTTTCGGCGAGACTGGCGAGGGGCCTGGCTGGGAAGTGGCGCCCTGGGCGGCTCGCTGGCTGTACGGCTGGCTGCCGGTGGATGCGTCTATCGAGGTGATTTGAGCGCATGTTTTCATCGAATATTCAGGTGACAGTGGCCCCGATTGCAGCGTCTAAAGGGTAGAATCGGAATCGCGGCGCGATACTGCGGATCGGGAGCAAGGTATGACAGATATCACGATCGGACTGGCTTTCATTGCGGGACTGGTGTCCTTTGTTTCGCCCTGTGTCCTACCGCTGGTGCCCGCATATGTCGGCTATATGGGTGGGCAATTGACGGTCACCGTGGCAGCTGGCGCGGGCCGGGGCAGCAGAACCGTTGTCCGGTCGGGCCGCTTTGTCACATTGCTGCATGGGCTGTTCTTTGTAATGGGCTTCAGCGCCGTTTTTGTCATCTTCGGACTGCTGACGACAGCTGGATCATTCGCCCTGCGCGGTTCAGTGGTGGAAGTGCAGGTGATTCTGGCGCGGCTGGGCGGGCTGATCATCATCCTGTTTGGGCTGCATGTGATGGGCGTGCTGCCGCGTTTTATCAGCTGGGTGCTGGGTCAGCGGGCAACGATGAACAGCGGGATGGGGCGGCTAATCACAGTCATCGCCCAGTTGGGCGTGGCAGCGATTCTGGCCTGGGCGCTGGTCACGCCAGTGGTGATGATCGGCGGCGCCGGGTTGTACCTGTTATGGCTCCTGTGGGGTGGGGCGTTCACCCGTCCGGGCGACTTCTGGGATCGCGCCCTGAGCCGGTTGCAGTTGGCGCTGTACGCGGATACCCGTCAGCAGATGCAGCCGCACCACGATCGGGGCTATTTCGGTTCGGCGCTGATGGGTGTGGTGTTTTCGGCGGGATGGACGCCCTGCATCGGCCCGGTGTACGGGGCGGTGCTGACGATGGCCGCCAATGGCGGGTCGCTCAGTCAGGCCGGGATGTTGCTCATGGCTTATTCGCTGGGGTTGGGCGTCCCATTCCTGCTGACAGCGCTGGCGATGGACCGTATGCAGGGCTTGCTGCGCCGTCTGCAGCGACACATGCGCACCATTGAACTGGTCAGCGGTATGTTCCTGATGGTGATCGGGGTGTTGGTGATGAGCGGGCAACTGGCCGTGTTGAGCCAGCTGGGGTCAACCGGGGACTTCTCCTATAACCTGGAATACTGCGCGACCGAGTTGTTCCAGGGGCGGATCGGGCTGGGTGAGCTGGGGCCATGCCTGCAGGAGGGACCGTCCTTTGGGACGGAGACGGGTTTGCTCCCTGCGCCGGTCGGGTGATCGCTGGCCGGAGGCTTTGTCGATAGCGTCAGAATGAGTGAAGGGGGCCCCCTATGGTTGTCCGTGACGAAGCTGCTCGCCGCCGGGCCATCCGTATGCAGCGCGGGGTGTTATGGCTTAGCCGCCACTGGTTATGGCTGGTTGCGCTTTTCTTCGGGTTGTATGTGGGACTGGCGCTACTGGCGCCGGTATTGATGCACGTCGGGGCGACCGGCCCCGCTCGCGCGCTGTACACGATCTACAGCCCGCTGTGCCACCAGTTTGCCTTCCGATCGTGGTTCCTGTTCGGGGCGCAGCCGGCGTATCCGCGCGCTGATGCCGGGGTTGCCGGGCTGGAGCCGTACGAGTCGTTTGTGGCCCAGGATGAATTCTTCGCTGCTGTGCCCGATCTACACGCCTGGACGGCTGATCTGCAGCTTCTGTCGCGTAGCTTTATCGGCAACCCGGTGATGGGTTACAAGGTTGCCCTGTGCGAACGGGACATTGCCATTTACGGGGCGTTGTTCCTGTTCACCCTGCTTTTTGCCCTGATCCGCAACCGGCTGCGGCCTGCGCCGCTGTGGTTATATCTTGTGCTGGGGCTGGGGCCGATCGGCCTGGACGGCTTCAGCCAACTCCTCAGCCAGCCGCCGCTGAGCCTGTGGCCGGCACGGGAAAGCACGCCGCTCTTCCGGACGGTGACCGGCGCGCTGTTTGGTTTGATGAATGGCTGGCTAGCTTTGCCTTACCTCGAAGAATCGATGCGCGAGACGCGGCGCGAACTGGTGACCAAGCTGCGTCGCATTGGCGCGCTCTGATGGGCGGAACCGCTCAACCCTTGATCATATAGCCGACGCCGTGCACCGTCTGGATGTATCGGGGCTGGCGGGTATCCTCTTCCAGCTTGGCGCGCAGGTTGCGCACATGCACGCGGACCAGGTCCGGGTCGCCAGTGAAGGGTGGGTATTCCCAGACGGCTTCCAGTAAGTGCTGGGGGGAAAGCGGCTGGTTGCTGTGCTCCATCATGTAGCGCAGCAAGCGGTGTTCAGTTGCTGTTAGAGGGATCGTGCGGTCGTTCACCTGCACCTGGTACGTATTGGAGTTGAGGGTCAGGTCGCCAACGGTGAGGATCGGCTGTTCGTTCTCCGCTGAAGTGGCCGTGCTCAGTTCGGCCCGGCGGAGCAGGGCGCGCACCCGCGCCAGAAAAACCGCCAGGTTGATAGGCTTGGTGGTGTAGTCATCCGCGCCGGCATCCAGACCACGGATGATATCCTCCGGCTGGGTATAGGCGGTCAGGAACAGGATGGGCAGGGTGACATAGCGCGGGTCTTCACGCAATCTGCGGCACAGCGCCAGGCCGTTCATCTCCGGCATCCCTACATCGAGGACAAGCAAATCAGGGCGGCGGTTGGCGATCATGGCCAGGGCTTCTCTGGCTGAACTGGCCTGGCCGGTCTCGTACCCGGCGCTACGGAGCGCATCCATCAGCAGCATCCGCATCTGGTGTTCGTCATCGACGGTCAGGATATAGGCACTCATGCAGTGACTACTCCTTTTGATTGGTTCCGCCTGTCAGCCGCCGGCGCCGGGCGGCGAGTTCTTCGTCAGTGACTGGCGAGGGCGGCAATCCGGCGGAACTCGTCTCGGCGGTTTCCCCAGGACCGCTGGCCGTTACCTGTACAGCGACAGGCGAGGACGTTTGCTCTGCTGGCGCAGGTTCGACGTTTGCACTGTCCGCAGGCGCGGCCCGCTGGCGTGCCGTTGCCTCAGCAGCCAGTCCTTCCAGCACGTTCACGCGATCCATCAACGCGGCGACATGCTGCCGGTGCTGGGCCAGATCGGCTTCCAGCATGGCGATCTGTTGTTCAGTGCGCTTGAGTTGCGCCAACGCCTGACGGGCGACCTCCTGCTGGTGGGTCAGCAGGGCGTTGTCGGCCTGGAGATCGAGATCGGAGGCGTCCTGGCGCAGGGCATCAATGCGGGTTTGCAGATCGTCTTCGTAATCCAGGGCGGCACTGATTTCCCGGCGCAGGGCCTCAATCTCGCGGTCAAGCGCCTTGCCGCGTGGCGTATCCCGATGGCCCCGTGACAGGCGCAGGTCATCCTCCAGAAAGCCTTCAATGCTGGCCCTTAGCAGGGTGTTGAGTTTATTGAACAGTCTCGCCATACCTGTATTGTACTGAGGTGATGACTACGAGGCAATCAGCCACCGGGAAAGCGCCGCCGCAGGTACGCCATGGCTACCTGGTCGATCCGATCGGGCTGCCGGTCAATGGCCCAGCGCTCTTCCAGGTTCTCGTTGCTGACCAGCGCCCAGAAGGCCTGTTGTGATGCCGTATCCCAGACGCCGGTGATAGGAACTGCATAGCCTGCTCGCAGTAGCAGCGCCTGCAATTCGCGGGCCAGGGATTCGTCAATGGGCAACTGGTCTTCCGGTCTGGGCTTGCCAAAGAAAAGGTGGTGCATAGCCACCAGTTCCTGCAGGCGTTTGACTGGTTCCGGGTCGTCATCAACGCGCAGATCCAGGTAGCGGTCGTTATCGCCGCCATAGCCGCCGTTGTGGCGCACGACCAGCACGCCGGCAGCCTGCTTGCCCCGCCGATCGCCGCCGGCGGTATCGCCCGCCAGCAAAGCAGCTACCAGCCGGTCGGCCAGTTCGCCTGTGGCAGTCTGAAAGGTCTCAGCCATCGCATCCAGCGTTTCCGGGCCGGTGAGGATGTTACCCTGGCAGGTGAAGCCTTCGCCGACGCGATGCCCGGCCCAGGCGAAACAGCTTGCGCCGGTATGGGCGGCAGCGCCGCCGTGAGCGTCTACAATCCCGACCTGGCGATCCTCGCGGCCCGGATCGGCAGCCAGCAGTGCCGCCAGAGTCTCGCTGGCGCTCTTGCCGGCGGCCAGCATGGCCAGGCCATCCGTTCCGAAGCTGACTCTCGCCAGCGCCTGGGTCGCCACCGCGCCGGCCCCGGCCCTGGCCCAGCTGACCACCGCGCCAGCGGCCAGGAATTTGCTGGCAACCGCTACTCCCCAGGCTTCTTCAGCGGGATCGTAAGCCACGATGGAAAAGGTGTTCAGGCGTTTCATGCGTCTCTCCAGTTCTGGCAGGGCGATAGTTGCCGGTAGAATGCAAGGCTCCGGCTGCCAGGCGCATCAGCAGCCGGGGTGATGCTGCGGACAGGGTAGGCAGGCCGCCCTGTCCGCAGGGAAGGGTTGCGGGTTACTGCTCGATATTCACCGGGCCAGACTCGGCGGGCGCTTCTGGCTGGGCGGGGGGCGTGGCCACCACGCCGGGCAGGTTCTTGAGTGTTTCGATCAGGTTGACGCCGGTCAGGGCCTCTACCGTAGCGGGAATCTGGGCGATGATGCTGGTGATATCCGCCGAGACTCGCGACGCTCCCGCGCCGGACTGGCCGTCGCCGCCATTGCTGATGACGACGATGCGTTCAGTCTTGGCCAGCGGGGCGGCGATGGCTGCCGCGATCTGCGGCAGTGCGTCGATCAACTGCTGAATAATGGCCGCCTGGTTGTACTCCTGCCAGGCCGCGGCCTTCTTGCTCATGGCCTCGGCTTCTGCCAGACCCTGCTGGCGGACGACTTCCGCCTGGGCCAGGCCGCGCTGCTTGACGACTTCCGCTTCGGCCAGACCTCTGGCACGGATAGCTTCTGCTTCGCCGGCGGCTTCCGCTTCAAGCTGGTACTTTCGGGCGTTGGCGATGGTCTGGATGCGGTATTGCTCAGCCTCAGCTGGCTTGCGGACGGTCGCCTCCAGCTCACGCTCCATGCGCAGGGCTTCCTGCTCCTGCAGCTCGATCTGCTTGGCCTTGGCGACGATCTCGACCTGGACTTCCTCAGCGCGGACCTTCTGGCTGGTGATGCTTTCCTGCAGTTTGTAGGCCAGATCGGATTCAGCGCGCTGGCGGGCGACCTCCCGGTCGTACTCGGCTTTCTTGATGCCATAGTCGCGGCGAGCCGCTTCTTCCTCGGCGGCGGCAGACTGCTCAGCGATCACGGCGTTGCGCTTGACATCGGCAATGCGCGGGCGACCCAGGGCATTCAGGTAGCCCTCGCTGTCGCGGATGTCCTTGATCACGAAGCTATCGATGGCCAGACCCATGTTCTTGAGGTCATCGGCGGAGACTTCCTGCACACTCTGGGCGAACTTGTCGCGCTCGCGGTAGATCTCCTCGACGGTGAGCGTGCCAACAATGGCCCGCAGGTGACCGGCCAGGGTTTCGTGGGCGACATTCTGCAGTTCGGCGCGGCTCTTGGAGAGGAAGCGCTCGGCGGCGGTGCCGATGCTGACATCATCGCTGGCGATCTTGATCTGGGCCACGCCGTCCAGGCTGATAGCCACCCCCTGCGAGGTGTATACGTCGTCGATGCTGACTTCTATGGTCAGCAGTTCCAGCGATAGCACGTCAACGCGCTCGATCACGGGCCAGATGAAAGCGCGCCCGGCTTTGACGATCCGGTAGCTGCGCTCCTCCGGTTTGCCGGTCAGCGGGTTGACGACCGTTCGCCTGCGACCGGAGATGATCAACACCTCGTTGGGGCCAACCGTCCGGATGCGGCTGAGGTAGACGATCAAGACGGTGATCAATACAAAGAACAGGATGAGCAGGGCGAGGCCCCCTACTGCAGGTGACATGGCTTCCTCCTTAAAGCGTTAGCTACCGGTAGCAGTGCGCGGCGCGGATTTTCGGTCAGCATAGCACCGGAGATGGGCAGCCCACAACTCCGGTGGCCGTCACTCTTCAGGTGCTTCCAGCGAGACGTAAGCGACGCCATCGCGTACGCCGTCCACCAGCACATCCACACCGCGCGGGATGTCCACCTCTGCTGAAGAGCGTGCGCCGAGCGTCATGCGCTGGCCGCCAAGTACAATGGCGATCTGGCCCATGCCGCGGGCAGGGATGGGGACGGTCACCCTGGCGGAAGCGCCTTTGATGGCGCTGAGCTGGATGTTGCTGCTGGTGGAAGGGGAAAGCACCTGAATGAACAGAATCTGGGCCAGGCCGCCGATGACAACCCCGCCAGCTACCGCCGCCAGCAGGCTGAGCAACGGCGGAGCATCCAACAGCGTCGCCGTGGCCAGCCCGAATGCGCCAAAGGCTGCCGTGAAGCCGCTGATCGCCAGCATGCTCAACCCACCGGCCTCGTGGCCGTCATGCCCGGCCATCACCTCGTGCCCGGCGTGCAGGTCCACATCCTGGCCGGGCAGGTCAAACAGGCCGCCCAGATCAATATCGTGGCCAAAAATGTCCACATGGCCCAGTTCAAAAGCATGCCCGACGCCCTGAAAGAAGATCAGGAACAGGGCGTACAGGAAGCCGATCAGCAGGGCGGCGCCATAAATACAGTTGAGGGCACTGCCGCCGAAGAGCGTGTCCATCATGAGGCACCATCCTGGTCGCCATCGTGCCGGTTATCCTCATTATCGCCGGAAGTCAGCTTCCCTGCATCCCCCAATTTAGGGGTGCCGGGCGAATCGCTGCGCGCTTTACATGCACCAGCGCGGCAGCTATAATTTGAATTTATTAACCTTTCGTCAGAAAAATTCAGGTGGCGTGCCATGATGACTCCAGAGCAGATCGAGCGCACCCTTGACCGTATCCTGTTGCAGGTTGACCGGCCTGGCCGCTATGTCGGCGGGGAGTACAACAGCGTCGTCAAGGACTGGGCGCGGGTTCCCCTGCGGGTAGCGATGACCTTCCCGGATATCTACGACCTGGGTATGTCCAACCTGGGGGTGATGCTGCTTTATGATGCCGTCAATCGCCAGCCGGATATGCTGGCTGAGCGCGTCTTTAACCCCTGGACGGACATGGAGGCGCTGATGCGCCGGGAAGGAATCCCGCTCTATAGCCTGGAGACCAAGCACGCTGTCCGCGACTTTGATGTATTTGCCATCAGCCTGCCCTACGAGCAGCTTTACACTAACGTGCTGACGTTGCTCGATCTGGCGGGGATGCCCCTGCTGGCCCGCGAGCGCGATTCTTCCTATCCGCTGGTGATTGCCGGTGGGCACGCCTGCTACAACCCGGAACCGATGACCGATTTCATCGATGGCTTTGTCATCGGCGAGGGCGAGGAGATCATTGTCGAGATCGGGCGGGTGCTGCTGGAGACAAAGGGGCAGTCACGCGACGCGCAACTCATGGCGCTGGCCCGGCTGGAAGGCTTTTACGTGCCGCGGTTCTATGACGTTGCCTACCACCCGGATGGCACGATCGCCGCGGTCACGCCCAACCGTCCCGGCATCCCGGCGACCGTCACCAAGCGGATTGTCCCCGTGCTGCCGAAGCCGTTCACGCGCTTCCTGGTGCCCAATGTGAGCACGGTGCACAACCGCGCACCGGTCGAGATCATGCGTGGCTGCACGCGGGGGTGCCGCTTCTGTCACGCCGGGATGGTCACCCGCCCGGTGCGTGAACGCACAGTTGAGGAGATCGTCGCGGCGGTGGATGAGATCGTCCGCAATACTGGCTTCGAGGAGATCGGTCTGCTCAGCCTGTCGTCCTCCGATTACACCCACGTGCGCGAACTGGTGCAGGTCATCGGCGAGAAGTACGGGAGCCGGGGGCTGAGCATCAGCCTGCCCAGCCTGCGCATCGAATCGATGAGCGTTGACCTGCTGGACGCGCTCAAGGATACCCGTCGCGGCGGGTTCACTCTGGCGCCGGAGGCAGCGACGGAGAAAATGCGCCGGATCATCAACAAGTTCGTTCCGCACCAGCAGGTACTGGACACCGCCCGCGAGATTTACAACCGCGGCTGGCGCACGATCAAGCTCTACTTTATGATCGGGCATCCGGAAGAGACACTGGAAGATGTGCAGGCCATCGCCGATCTCGTGAAGGCGGTTCTGGCCGAAGGGCGCCGGGTGCACGGCAATAAGGCCAATGTCAACGTTGGCGTCAGTACCTTCGTTCCCAAGCCACACACGCCCTTCCAGTGGGTGTCGCTGGACACGCCAGAGAACATCCGGGCCAAGCAAGCGCTGTTGCAGCAGACGCTGCGCGGGCACGGGCTGCATCTGCGCTGGAATGACGTGGAAGAAACGCTGCTGGAGGCCTTCCTGAGCCGGGGCGATCGCCGCCTGGGGGCGGTGATCCGCCGCGCCTGGGAACTGGGGACCCGCTTCGACGCCTGGCAGGATCACTACCGGGCGGACGCCTGGCGGCAGGCATTTGTGGATTGTGACCTTGACATGCGCTTCTATACTCATCGCCCGCGCAGCCTGGATGAGGTCTTCCCCTGGGACCACCTGAGCATCGCCGTCAGGAAGAAATACCTGCAGGAAGACTACCTGATGTCGTTGCAGGGCGAGACGCGTGTGGACTGCCGCAACCATTGCTTCGCCTGCGGTATCCTCCCCCGTTTCAAGGACATGCGGGCAGAAACGACCGCCGACGCCTGGGAATGCCCGCCGGTCGTGCCCCGCGAACGGCGGGGCCGCCGGGCGGAGGCGATCATCCCGCTGGAGCCGCTGTAAGCCGGCGGAAGGATGGCGCTGGGAAGCACGAGAGCGACACCCCGGTCGCTCTCGTGTTGTTTGCAGCGGGGATCAACCGCGCTCGTAAGTTGCCCGCAGGTAAATCTCCAGCAGGTAGGGCGGGTAGCCGATCTCCCGCAGGCTCTGCTCGCATTCCTGGAGTGTGGCGCCGCGATCGCGCCAGTAGGGCACGCGCTTGATCAACGTCTCGACCCGTTCGCGCGGGGTGATGATCCAGGTATCTTTGGGGACGTGACCGTAGTAGATCACATCCATCTCGTTCAACAGACCGGTGCTCTTGAGGTACGGGGCGATCAGGACGACCTTGCGGGCCTTGCGCTCGTCAGTCAAGTAATTAGCCACAAAGCGGGCCGTCCCACCCATGTCGACCAGGTCTTCGACGACGCCGATCACTTTGCCCTCAACCTCGATCGACAGCGGGTGGATGATGGTCGGGCGGTCCAGCGGTTGGCCTGGCCCGGCATAATACCGGACTCCCAGCGTGCCAAACTCGATCGGCGGGATGTTCTTGTTGAGCGTCCAGGCCAGATGATCGTGGAGCAGCACGCCCGGCAGCAGCCCGCCCATGGTGATCATCACCGCATGGGTGATCTGCTCTTTGGTGCAGATGTTGTCGATCTGATAGCGGTAGACCTTACGGGCGACCTGCGCGGCTATGTAGGCTGACACGTGATCGGGGACGTACAGGAACTTGAGATTGTCGTGAGGAACCTCGACCCCATGCGGATTCTGCCAGAATTCCGGGTCGATGGTTTCCTCAGTACAATGCACCTGAGTCTGGTACTGGGCAGCGAGTGACTGGGTCATAGGCTCCATCCTGATGCTGAGACTCAAGCTGTGCCTCTACCGTTATGGCAATGCGTGGCGCAGCGTTTTCCAAGATCGATCACATGGGCGTGTGGACAGAATGCCTGGAGCGCCGCAGTGACCGGCGGCGTCGTGGTTTGGCCGGGGGCGAGGGGCAACGCTGAATCAGGCCAACCAGTGTATCCAGGGTGACTTCAAGACAGGTCCGGCCATCAGGCAAGCGCGTTTCATCATCCAGATAACCGCCCTTGCCGGTATGGCTGAACGGGCCAGGATGGATGATCTCGATGCGGCCCTGTGTCCTGGCCCGGTTCCAGGTGGAGTTGGGCAGCAGCGGCCAGCGACCGGGAAAGACCACCTCGCCAATCCGCTGCACCCAATCCCGGCTACCCTGGATGTGATACAGGCGCTCTACCGCAGTGATGCCGGGATCGGAGCACAACACACCACCGAGCGAGATCAGGGTGATGGGCGCTTTCAGCATGGCTTTGAGGTAAGGTGCTGCTCCCAGGCAGATCTGCCCGCCGCCGCTGTAGCCGATCAGCGTGACCGGCGTCCCGCTGCCAAAGGGGTAACCATGCCGGCGCAGGGCGTTGATGATCAGCGCCGCGCCGCCCTGGTTGTAGATCGGCCCGTAACGGCTGTCGGCGGAGACCAGCACCTGAAAGAGATTGCGCAGGTTGATCAGGAAGCCGACCGGGCTGCCCTGAGTCTTGCGGCTGAAGATATAGCGCCAGAACCAGGCGAAGACCCGTTGCCCGGTCAGGGCGCGATGCGTGATCGAGTAAGGGAAGATATCCCCGATCAGCACAGTATCCGGCAGGCGGGCAGCCAGCGCTTCTAGGAAGCGCTGCTCGCGGGGCAGGTGGACACCTTCGGCGGCGCTGGCGATGCCGGTGAGATAGGCCACGTAACGCCGGGTGTCCGGCGCAGGCGCCGCCGGAGGCGACGCTTCAGCGACCGGTGGCGCATCTTCCAGGCCGCGGAACCAGCCCGCCCACCAGCCCAGCGCCTCCAGCGGGGAGAGCAGGGCGGCGATCAGCAGCCAGGCCAGCATAAGACCGATAATCCACTCCGGACTGATCGTCATAGCCGTCTGTCCCTGTCACGATCTTCTGATCGGCGCTGGTAACGGGCGGGATCGAGCAGGGTCTTCAGATCAAACTCCAGGCGCTTGCCTGCTACCCAGTTGCGCACGCGGTTTTCCAGCCAGATGACTGGCCGCCCGACTGTGGCGCGGATGATCAGGATGAACAGCGCCCCGCCCATGCTGCACAGGACAGCCTGGGCGTGGTTGAGGCCCAGCGCGAACCGCAACTCGGCCACCTGGGCCAGAAATGCCCACAGGTAGAGGCCCTTGATGATCGGGCTGCCCAGGTAAGGCAGGAAGGTGAGGAAGCCGAAAAGCAACGGCACATAGCTGAGGCTGACAGCCCCGGCGACCGCGCTGAGCATCCCCGTGCGCTGGAACAGGACGCCGGCGACAACCGTGATGGAGAAGACCCACATGAAAAATCCGCCGACATAGATCAGCGCTGAGACAAACAGGCTGATGATGAAGCGGCGGGGAGTCACCCGGTTGGCGAACAGGATGGCGCTCTGCCCGATCGATTCAGATAGCCCGGCCAGGGCGACGATCTGGAGGGGGATCACCGGCAGACCAGGGCTGGCCAGAATAGCCTCCAGGGGAGCGGTCCGGCCAGTCAGGAAGGCGACAATGACATCCAGGACAGTCATGGTCACACGCAACTCTGCTGAGTAACGATTCTTATTCCTATCATTGCCCAGCCGGGCGCTTTGATCAAGGGCAGGGGCTGGCCCTTCAGTCCGCAGGGCTTGCTGGTATAATCAGCGCGGGACTTGCGCCAGCCTGTAGATGAGGTGATCGGATGCGCATTGGCGTCACAGGCAATCAACCCCTGCGCGGGACGTACATACCCGGCGGGAACAGCAATGCGACCATGGCGATGATCGCCGCGTCGTTGCTGACGGACCAGACAGTGGTCCTGCGCGGCGTGCCGGAAACAACCAGCGTGGCGGTGATGCTGGATGTGGCGGCGATGCTGGGCGCGCAGGTAGAACGCGAACCGGAGACCCCGGCCACCGTCAGACTACGCACGCCGGCGATTACCACTCGCAGCCTGAGCCGGGCCATGACCGCGGCCAAAGTCGGAGTGATCCTGTTCCTGCCTGCTCTGTTGGTCCGCCGTCAGCATGTGCATCTGGAAGTCGATTACCCGGTCAGCCGCCTGCACACTCACCTGACGGCCCTGCGCGATCTGGGCTGCGGGGTGACGATCGACGGCGGCTCGCTGGAACTGCGCTTTGTGCCCTGGGAATACCGCGAGATCATCCTGATGCAGGCCAGCGTGACGGCGACGGCGCTGATCGCCATGCTGGCAGCTGCCCAGCCCGGCCAGACCGTGATCCACAATGCGGCTACGGAACCGCATGTGTGTGACCTGCTGACGATGCTGAGCGCCATGGGGGCGACAGTGGAAGGCCTTGGCTCCAACCTGTTGCGCATTCGCGGCTGCCCGGCTGGGCTGGGCGGGACCGAGCAGACCATCGCGCCGGATCATATTGAGGTGGCCAGCGTGGCTGCATTTGCCGCCCTGACCGGCGGGCGACTGACCGTCGACGGTGTGCGTTCCGCTGACCTGCGCATGATCGCCAAGGTGTACGCCCGGCTGGGGTTGCGCCTTGACCTGGATGACGGCCATCTGTACGTGCCACGCCATGAGGATTTTGCCATTTCCAGCCGTGACGAGGAAGTAGATGTCAGCATCGAGACGGCACCCTGGCCCGGCTTTCCCTCCGACCTGGTGGCTGTCGCCACACTGATCGCTACCCAGGCCCAGGGCACGATCCTGATCCACGAGAAGCTCTTCCGCGACCGGATGCTGTTTGTGGATAAGCTCAAAGGGTTCGGGGCGCAGATCGTGCTGTGCGATCCACATCGGGCAGTGGTCGTGGGGCGCACCCGCCTGCGGGCCGACTACCTGGACACACCCGATGTGCGCACCGGGCTGGGGCTGCTGGGCGCGGCGCTATGCGCCGAAGGCGAGACAATCATCGATGGCGCGGAGATGTTCGAGTGGAATTTCGGCGATGTGTTGCGCCGTCTGGAGGTGATCGGCGCACAGATCAGGGTGCTGAGCCGGTAGGCGGGTGTGCTATACTCGCCCGTTGCGACAGCACGTGGTTCGGACGGACTGGTAGGTGCCATGCTTGAACCGAAGCGGGAAATGCTGGCCGTCAACGGCCTGAAGATAGCCTGTACCATTCATGGCAACGGGCCGACGGCGATCGTGGCCCTGCACGGCTGGGGCGGCAGCATTGAAAGCTTCTGGCCGGTGGCGCTGCAACTCAACCGGTCGGGCCGCTACAGCATCCATCTCCTCGATCTGCCCGGCTTTGGCGAGAGTGATCTCCCGCCGGTTGCCTGGGATGTGCCTGCCTATGCCGCGCTCGTGGTGGCTTATATGACGGCGCGCGGTCTGGAAAGGGCGCATGTGCTGGGGCATTCTTTTGGCGGGCGGATCGGGCTGGTCCTCGGCGCGGATTACGCCGGGCGGATCGACAAACTGGTGCTGGCCAACAGCGCCGGTGTGCCCAATCCGGGCAACCCGCTACGCGATGGAGTCGTGCAGGCTGCCAAAGCTGTCCTGAGCCTGCCCGGTCTGCGGCGACTGTACGAACCGGCTCGCCGCCGCGCTTATGAGCAGCTTGGAGCGACCGATTATCTGGAGGCCGGGCCTCTGCGGGAGACTTTTCTGCGTGTGGTGGGGCAGGACCTGCTACCACAGGCGGCGCGGGTCAGCCGTCCAACGCTGCTAATCTGGGGCGATCAGGACAGGGATACCCCTCTCTGGCAGGGACGGAAGCTGGAACAGACGATCCCCGGCGCCGGGCTGGTGGTTTTCGAAGGGGCTGGGCATTTCAGCTACCTGGAACGCCTGCCGGAGTATGTGCGCCTGGTGGATCATTTCCTCACCACCGAACCGGGAGAGATGGCATAAGCATGTCTGCACTGGTAGCCATCCTGTGGTTTTTGGGCGGGCTGGTTCGTATCTACCACTTTGCCCGCTTCTTTCAAATTGAGGAGTATCAGAACCGCCGTTACTTCCGCTGGCTGCTGCGGATGCCCCAGCGTTGGGGATGGCAGCGTCCGCTGCTGGCCTGGTCAGTGGCGCTGATACTTGGGTTCTTCCTGCTGGAACAGGCAACGGATATCCTCGCGCTGGCGATCTTCGGCCTGGCGGCGCTGGCCGCCATCTGGCCTGCCCGCGAGAAGGAAATCAAGAAGCGGTTTGTCCGGACGCCACGGGCATTGCGTCTGCTGATCGCGTCAGCGCTCATCTTTGGTGGGGCGACGATCCTGCTGCAGCGGCTGGCCGCCGTCTGGGCGGTGCCAGCGCTGCCCCTGTCCGGCTACCTGCTGGCGGCGCTGGCTGGCGTGATCCTGTTCCTGCTGGCGCCCCTGGCCCTGATCCCCGGTAACTGGCTGGCGGCACCGGTAGAAGCTGCCCTGCGGCGGCTGTACCTGGCGCGGGCGCGGCGGGTGCTGCGCCGGCTGGAGCCAACGGTGATCGGTATCACCGGCAGCTACGGCAAGACCAGTACCAAGCATTATCTGGCTCACATTCTCAACGGACGTTATCGGGCGGTCGCTACGCCCCGCAGCTATAACACGTTGATGGGCGTCTCCCTGGCGATTAACACCGTGCTGCAGCAGGAAACTGCGCTGGATTACTTCATCGTTGAGATGGGCGCTTACGTTGAGGGCGAGATTGCCGAGATTTGCCGCCTGGCGCGCCCCCGGATCAGCATCGTGACGGCGGTGGGGCCGCAGCATCTGGAGCGCTTCGGTTCCCTGGAGGCGATTGCCAGGGCCAAGTATGAAATCGTAGCCGCGCTGCCCCCTGACGGCGTGGCGATTCTCAACGGCGACGATCCCCGCGTGCGCCAGATGGCTGAATGGGCGCAGGTTGGTCGCACTGTGCTGGTTAGCCAGGAAGGGGCAGCTGACGCCGCTCTGGTGGCCCGCAATGTCAAAGAGACGCTCGATGGCCTGAGTTTCGATGTGGTTGAGACGGCCAGCGGGGAATCGCGCCATTTTCACGCGCCGCTCTATGGCATCCACAATGTGACTAACCTGTTGCTGGCGACGGCGGCGGCGCGACAACTTGGCCTGCCGCTGGGGGAGATCGCCCTGCGGGTGGCCGGTCTGGAAGCGTTTGAGCATCGCCTGCAGCGCCGGGTGCAACCCGGCGGGCTGATTGTGCTGGATGATGCCTACAGCGCCAACCCGGTCGGCGCACGGAGCGCTCTACACGTCCTGGGGCTGCATCAGGAGGGGCGGCGCATCCTGATCACGCCGGGTATGGTGGAGCTGGGAGAGCGCCAGGAGGAAGAGAACCGCCGCCTGGGGGAAGCGGCTGCGAGTGTGGCGACGGATATTCTGCTAGTGGGTGTGGAGCAGACACGTCCGATCTATGAAGGGGTTCTGGCAACGACATTCGATCGCTCGCGCCTGCATGTCTTTGAAACCCATGCCGGGGCGGTGGCCTGGTTGCGCGAGCAGGCCCGACCGGGCGATGCCGTCCTGTTCTTGAACGATTTGCCAGATACTTATCTCTAAGGCGCACTGACAGCCGGGTTGGCTGGCAATGCTGACGCCGCCTGAGCCGAAGAGCGTTTGGCCACAGGAGCTTGACCATGACCACGAAATTGACGGTTGGGGTGATCTTTGGCAGCCGGTCGGTAGAACACGATGTGTCGATCGTGACGGCGCAGCAGGTCATGCGGGCGCTGGACCCCGATCGGTATAGCGTTGTGCCGGTCTACATCACGCGGGAAGGCGGCTGGCTGGTCGGCGATCCGCTGCGCGATATCAGCAGCTTTGAAGGCGACCGCGTGGCTGAGATGCTGGGTATTAAGGAAGCCGTGCTGAGCTGCAGCACGGATTTCAAGGGCCTGATCATCCCGCCGATCTCCGGGCTGGTAGGCCGCAATACGCTGCGCAAACTGGATGTCCTCTTCCCGGTGGTGCATGGCTCACACGGGGAAGACGGTACCCTGCAGGGCCTGATTGAGCTGGTAGACCTGCCTTATGTTGGCTGCGGTGTGCTGGCCTCAGCCATCGCCATTGACAAGGCGATGACCAAGACTGTGCTTTCCGCACACGGGATCGCCGTGCTGCCATGGGAGGTAGTGCGCCGTTCGGAGTGGGTCCGGGCGCGGGAGGCTGTTCTCGATCGCCTGGAAGGGCGCTTCGCCTATCCGGTGTTTGTCAAACCGGCGACGCTTGGCTCCAGCATCGGCATTGCCCGTGTGACCGACCGCGAGGCACTGGGCAACTACATCGATGTGGCAGCTAACTTTGACCAGCGCATCCTGATCGAGCCGGCGCTGGAAGGCGCGATGGAAGTCAACTGCGCAGTGCTGGGCAATGACGATGAGGTGCGCCCGTCGGTGTGTGAGCAACCGATTACCTGGGAAGAGTTCCTGACCTACGAAGAGAAGTACATGCGGGAAGGCGGCGGGATGAAGGGCGCCGAGCGCAGGATTCCCGCGCCAATCAGCGAGGAATTGACCCGCCACATTCAGCAGACAGCAGTGGCGGCGTTCAAAGCGATCAGCGGACGGGGAACCGCGCGTGTCGACTTCCTGGTGCGGGAAAAGGACGGGCAGGTAGTCGTCAACGAGATCAATACTATGCCTGGCTCGCTGGCCTTTTACCTGTGGGAAGCGGAGGGGCTTTCGCCGCGCAACCTGGTTGATGAACTGATCCGGCTGGCCTTTGAGGCGCATGCGCAGAAGCGCCAGACTCGCTACAACTACAAGACCGGGCTGGTGGCTCATGCCGCTGCCAGGGGGCTGAAGGGCGTCAAAGGGATCAAGAGCTAGGGCGCTGTGGTGTGCGGCGACTCGCCGCCGCTTGCCAGCTTACTATACAATCAGGGTAGCCTGGATCGTCGCACGGCATGAAAAGGTGAGGGACGAGATGAAAGGGCTGCCGGGGCGCATGGCGCTTATCTACGGAGGGGCAGTCTGCCTGTTGGCAGGCTGCACGCTGGTCAACGCGCCGGCGCTGCGCAGCGGTGCAATGCTGCCAACGCGAGTCCCGGTGACGGCGGGGCCTTCTCCAACGCTGCTGGCGACGGTTGTGCCAGCTGAGACCGCTACCCTGGAGCCGACCCTGCCGCCCACACGCCCGCCGTTATCCCCTGTCCCGCCAGCCAGTACACCATCGCCGTTGCCAACCATGCCCCCTGTCCCGACCAATACGCCGTTGCCGCTGCCAACCATACCTCCTGCTCTAACTGCCATACCGCTGCCGACCGAACCGCCCACGCAGGCGGTCACGCCGACGGATACACCATCGCCCACCTGGACGGCATCGCCCACAGCCACCCCGATGCCGCTGCCGACGGCCATACCAACCCTGATCGGCCCGCAGGCGATCGCCTATGGGGATGTGATGACCGGTATCATCTCCGATGTGCAGCCGGAGCGTATCTTTACGTTTACAGGGGGGCGGGGGGATGTCATCACAATCCGGCTGGAGCGGCAAAGCGGCGACCTGGATACCATCCTGGTGCTGCTAGATTCTGCTGGCCATGAACTAGCGATGAATGATGACGCGCCGGGACCGGTGCCTTCTGATTCGCGAATCGAACAGCTCCGGCTGCCGGCGAGCGGGGTGTACACCATTGTCGCCACGCGCTTCCAGCGCGGCGCCGGGACAACCAGCGGGGAGTTCCTGTTAACACTCAGGCGCATTGAGATGCCGATTGGCGCAACGCCGACGTCGGCAGGGCCGCAGCGGATCGCCTACGCGCAAACCGTTGTCGGCGCAATCAACAATAGCTCACCCGTCGTCGCCTATACTTTCAGCGGGCAACAGGGCGATGTTGTCAGGATCAGCCTGACCCGCCTGAATCCGGCTGATAGCCTGGATCCATACCTGCGGCTGATGGATGTGGCCGGGCACGAGCTGGCCGCCAACGATGACGCGCCCAGTCCGGCTGACCCGACAACGACTAACGCGCAGATCAGCGGCTTCCGGCTTCCGGCATCCGGCGAATATATCATCCTGGCGACTCGTTTCCAGGAAACACAGGGGATGACCAGCGGCGCGTATGCGTTGACACTGCTGCTGGAGTCGCGGGAATAGCGACAGGGCCGTTGCCCGATGTTGCAAGTCTTCTGCTATAATCGCCGCCTTGTTTGACGGTGGTACGTTTCCGGGGCGCGAATACAGCGGCCAGCGGTATTGCTGTTCGCGCGCCCGCTGCAGGGCAGGATAGGCGGCAGTCATGCCATATCGTTCGAGTGGTACCCGGCGAAATAGCGTCCAGTTTGGCGTGGGGCGTTCCATCTGGACTGGTTCACCGCCTCCGGCCATCCCGGAGCAGGTGCTGGATGGCATTCCCGGTTTTCTGGCCTGGCTGGCCCTGTTGCTGACGGTAGCCGGGGCAGTCCTCCGCCCGCGGGTGGTGGTGGGCCTGGCAGCGGTGCTTGGCTTCTATACGGCATTGCGCTTTGTGGTCGGGGCAGCGGCCAATGTGATCGGGCTGCGGCGTATCCACCGGTGGGAGCAGATCGACTGGGTGGCGGAATACCAGCGTCGGGCCGGGCCGGGCAGCATCCCCCGCGAGCTTGTTCACCATGTGGTGATCATCCCCAACTACAAAGAGCCGCTGAAGGTGTTATGCCGGACCCTCGATGCTCTGTCCCTCCAGGAAGATGCCACGACCCGTATGACGGTTGTCCTGGCGATGGAAGGAGCAGACCCAGAGGCGGCCAGCAAGGCCAGGGCGCTGCAGGAGCAGTATCGTTCCCGCTTTGCCAATGTCTATTACACGATTCACCCCAAGGGGCTGCCCGGCGAGATGCAGTGCAAATCGGCCAACGAAGCCTGGGCAGCACGCTGGATCAAACGCCGCCTGGTAGACGAGGAAGGCTACAACATCGATCATATTCTGGTCACGACGATGGACGCCGATACCATCTGGCATCCCCGGCACTTTGCCTGCCTGACCACGCTGTTTGCGCTGAATCCCCAGCGTCATCTGCGCTTCTGGCAGGCGCCGATCCGCTACCATAACAACATCTGGAACATCAGCGCGTCGATCGCGCTGGTGCACGCGTATTCTTCCGCCTGGGAGCTGGCCTACCTTTCCGCACCGGGCTGGATTCCGTTGCCGATGTCGTCCTACTCGCTCAGCCTGCGCCTGCTGGATGGGGTCGGGTACTGGGATGGCGATGTCATCGCCGACGAATGGCATATGTTCATTAAAGCCTTCTTTCAGCGGGAAGGACTGGTCAGGCTGGAGCGGGTCTTCCTGCCATTTTCCGGAGAAGCAACCGCGGGCGAAACTCTATGGGAGAGCCTCAAGAACCGCTACCAGCAGTCAGTGCGCCACGCCTGGGGATCAAAAGAGGTCGGCTATACGCTGGCCCGGATCATCGAGTATCCGGAGATTCCCCTGTGGACAGGGTTGCGGCTGTTCTTCCGCGTCGCCCACGACATTATCCTGGCCGGGGCGGGCTGGGTGATCATGACAGTGGGGCCGCAACTGGTCTTTGTGCTGTACCCGGAGCTTTTCTTCGCTGAATGGAATACGCCGTTCTTTCTGCTGCTGCAGATTTCACTGGCCATTGTCTCGATTCTGGGCGCGGTGGTGATGATCCTGGATATTCTTCAACGCCCGCCGCGCCCACGTCCCTGGACGTTGCGGGATGTCCTGGCAACGCTCCTGAGCTTCCCGCTGTTACCCCTGTTGACGCTGGTAGTGCTGGCCATCCCGACCATCCAGGCGCAGACGCTGTTGCTGCTGGGTATGCCGATCCAGTTCAGAGTGACCAAGAAGGTCTGAGCAAAGCCGGGGCGCTGAGGAGCGCCCCGGCGTGTGATTGACCAGGCAGGTGAAGCAGTTGCGGCAGTTTAGGTCAGGAACATCGGCATGCCGAAGACGTGCCGGATCTTGGGACGGTATTCCTCAATGTCGTACAGTTCCGGTACGTTGACCCGCTTGGTGCCCTGTGAGAGAGTCGAGATCGGGATGTCACTGTAGACCCCGCGCTGCAGGCAAACCAGACGGCCCGATTCGCCGCGTTCCACCAGCCCCATGGCCATCTGGGCATAGTTGGCTGCGACCATCAGATCAAGCGAATCCGGGGCGCCGGAGCGCATTAGATAGCCGATCTTCTGGTAGAGGATGTTTTCGCCGGTCAGAGCCTTGATTTCCTCGCCGACGATCTCGCCAATGCCGCCGAGCTTACGGTGGCCGTAGGCGTCTTCCTCGCCGTATTCAACAGGGATGCCACCCTGCTGGTGCGCGCCCTCAGAGATGGTCAGCATGGCGTAATTGCTGGGGTTGTCGCGCTTGTCTTTGAGGATCAGTTCGGCGACACGCTCGATATTGAAGGGTACTTCGGAGATCAGGGCGCGGTCGACGCCGGCCAGGTAGGCAGAGATCAGCGAGGTTTCGCCGGAATTGCGGCCAAACAACTCGACAATGGCGATCCGTTCGTGCGAACCGGCGGCGGTGCGCAGGTTGTGGATGAATTGCACGCTGCGGGTCACGGCAGTGGAGAAGCCAATGCAATAGTCGGTCCCATAGACGTCGTTATCCATCGTCTTGGGGATGGCGATCACGCGCACGCCTTCGTTGTGCAGCCGCTCGCCATAGCTCAGCGTGTCATCGCCGCCGATCGGGATCAGGCAGTCAATCCCCAGCGCCTCAATCACCTTCAGTACATGTGGCGTGAAGTCCTGGGGGCCTTCGTACACCTTGCCTTCTTCCCGCAGGAATTCCGGGATGGCGTTGGGCTTGACGCGGGCGGGGTTGGTCCGGGAAGTATGCAGGAAGGTGCCACCGGTGCGGTCCACGCGGCGCACGGCCTGGCGGTCGAGCGGGATGACGCAGCGCCAGTTTTCGCGGTCATCCTCGAGGTTATATTCCAGCAGGCCGGCCCAGCCCCGCCGGATGCCGAGGACTTCGTAGCCGTTGTCAATAGCACGGTTTACAATGGCTTTGATGGCGGGGTTGAGTCCCGGCACATCACCCCCGCCGGTCAGTACGGCGATACGCATAGACGGTTCTCCTTATTGCATCCACACCTGGATTGTGGTGGCCTGTGACAGTTGGCTTTGCACTGGAAAACACCGGAAAGATGTTACCACAAAGCTGCTCAAACTCACACTGAAATTGTGATCTCCTGCTGGGCAGTTTGTGAGTGTTGGACTGGCGAAGGCATCAGGCAAGCCTAACGGCAACCGGCGGCGGAGCAGGACGTCAGGGAGGAGTCATGACCCATGTGATCACCGGCCTGTGCAATCGCTCTGGCGGTTGTGTCCGGGTATGTCCGGTAGATTGCATCGTTCCCGGTCAGCCGCCTGAGCAGTGGCCGTACTACTACATCGACCCGGAGACCTGCATCGATTGCGGCGCCTGTGTGACTGCCTGTCCCTATAATGCCATCTGGCCAGAGGCGAGCGTCCCCGATTTCTTGAAAGCCGATATCCAGGCCAACTACGACTACTTTCGACTGGGGCCGGGGTACGGCGGGCGCCGCTCAGATGCCTGATACCGCTTATTGTCGCCCGGTCTCAAACGCGGTATGCTGAGCTTTGCGCCGTCTGGATTGGAGTGCTGAACCGTGATCTCCCGGTTGTTCGCCGCAACGCCGGACATTCTGCTGGCCTATGATAGTCTGCGCCGCCGCGAGAATGAGGTCTTGCTGCGGTTGCTGGATACCCTGCCTCGCGTTGATGGTCTATCGTCAGTGGTGATCGATCAGGCGCGTGACGCGGTCTTCCACACCGATCATCCGTTTCTGCTGACGCTGATCGGGCCTTTTGGGGCAGGGAAATCGACGATCGTCAACGCCCTGCTGGGCGCTGAAGTGTTGCCCACCGGGCCGGTGCCCACTACCGATCATGTCACCATCCTGCGGCATGGGGCCAGCCTGGAACGTATCACCAGCCAGGACGGGATTGAGACCGTGTTCTACCCGGCAGATCTGCTCAAGACTATCAGCCTGGTCGATACCCCCGGCCTGGAATCGGTTTTTGCCCAGCACAGCGCCCGCACTGATTCCTTCCTGCATCGCAGCGACTGGGTGGTGATGGTGATGCTGGCCACCCGCGTGCTCACCGCTGGCAATCTGGAATACCTCACGGCCCTCAAGCGTTATGGCAAGAATGTGCTGGTGCTGGTCAACCAGATTGACCTGCTGGAAGAAGAGCAGCGCCGGACGGTGCAGACGTTTGTGCATGACCAGTGTGCGCTTCACCTTGGTGGGGAGCCGCAGGTGTTCCTGCTGTCGGCCCGGCAGGGCCTGGCAAGCCGCCAGGCGCAACCGCCGGATGTTGCCGGCTGGCGAGCCAGCGGCATGGCCGCGCTGGAAGACTTCCTGACGAGGGCGTTGGATGATCGGGAGCGGCTCCGGCAGAAGCTCCAGACGCCGCTTCAGATCGCCCGGCATGTGCTGACCGAAGCCGAGCAACAGGTGCAGGTTCAGCAGCGGGCACTCGATCGCTACCGCAGCGTGCAGGAGAACATCGACGCGCAGATCGAAGCCGGGCGGGGGCAACAGCGCCGCCTCGTCGATGGGGTGCTTGACGACGTGGCGGCAATCTTCGCCGAGTCCGCTCAGCGGGGCGAGGATGCCATCCGTGAGCTATTCCAGCCAACTCGCGCTCTGGCGCAGGTGACCGCCGGGCTGGGCGAATTGATCGGGCTGGGCGGGCTGGCGCGGCGGCTGGGCGCGCGCAGCCATGCAGAAGCGGCCTTTGCGGCGCGCGAAGTGCTGGCCCCGCTGGATGACCTGCCGGGACTGGTCGAAGAACTGGGGCCGCGCCTGGAGGGGCGCGATATGCAGGACATCGACGATCTGGTGGTGTACACCAACAGGGCGCTGGCCGACCTGCCGGATGTTCTGCGTTCGCGGGTGATCGGCGAAGTGCGCGCGCCGGCTGCTTACGATCGCGAGCCGCTCCGCCGGGTGCGGGGGCAGCTGGAAGAGATCGCAGCCAGCGCCCGCCATGTCGAGCCGGAGCAACTGGATCGGGCCGTGCGCAATGCGCTGGTGCTCCTGGCGGGCTGGGAACTGGCGATTGTTGTGGCCTTGATTCTGCTGGGGACGCTGTCTGTCGACTGGTCGGATGTGCTGACACCTTTGTTGCTGGTCATGGGGGCGCTGGCGCTGATGTTCCTGGGCGTGGCCCTGATGTCCTTCCGCGGCCATCAACTTGCCCGGCGCTTCAGTGAGCGGATGGTCGATCTGTCCCGGCAGTATCAGGCGACCTTGCGGGAAGCGGCTGAGGAGCAGATTGCCCAGGGCGTCAAATTGCGTCAGGATGTCACCGCGCCCTTCACCCGGTTGATCGATGCCCAGGTTACCCGCCAGAGCGAACTGGCGGCAGACCTGCGCCGGTTGGAAGGCGAACTCTCCGCTATTGCCGGGGAGATTGGCGGCGTCTGGGAGCGCCCGGCCTGAGCGGAGGGGATGTTTATGCTGGTTGCCGGGGGGGACGAACGGATTGCGGTGGAGTGTGAATGGTGGTGAATGATCTGAAGCTGGATGGCCCGCTGGCGGCGCTCCGCGAGCGCGAGATTCGACTGTTGCATGAGATTGGTGATGCGCTGGCACGTGTCCTGCCCGATGGTGAGGAGGCCCGTCGGCGTCTGCGCGATGTGGCGGATGATCTGCGCGATCTGTTCTTTATGGTAGTCGTCGTCGGCGAATTCAACTCCGGCAAATCGTCGTTTATCAACGCATTGTTGCAGGATGACCTGTTGCCGACCGGGATCACGCCGACCACCGAGGTCATCGAGTTGATCCGGTACGCCGAGACGGTGACCCGCCGGCCAGAGGTGCGCCCGGATGGTGTGCGTGTCTGGGAACATCCGAATGTCGGCGGGCCGGGGATCGTGCTGGTCGATACGCCGGGTACCGGCTCAGTCTTCGTCCGGCATGAGCAGACCGCCCGCGGTTTTCTGCATCGCAGCGATCTGGTGATCTTCGTGCTCTCGGCCAAGCATGCCTTTGCTGAGACCGACCGGCTGTACATGGAATTGCTGCGCAATTACGGGAAGAAGCTGGTCGTGGTCGTGAATCAGATCGACCTGCTCGCTCCGCGGGAGCAGGCGGATGTACGCCGCTTTGTGCAGGCACAGATCGAACAGCGCCTGAACCTCAAGCCGTTAATCTTCATGGTCTCGGCGCGGCGCGCGCTGGAGGGGCAGACGGATAGCGGGCTGGAGGCGGTGCGGGCACACTTGCGGGCGACCTTTGCCCAGGTCTCGCCAGCCCGGCAGAAACTGCGCACGCAACTGGAATTCGCGGCGCGCAGCATTGCGGATGGCCAGCAGGCCCTGCGCGACCGGCTGGCGCTGGTCGGACGTAACCGCGAGCAGACCGACCGGATTCAGCAGGAACTGGAGACCTATGCCCAGAGCATGGACTCCCGTCTGCGCACCAGCACGGATGAACTGGCGCGCATCTTCGAGGGGGTCCGCCAGCGCGGAATGAGCTTTGTAGACCGGCACTTCAAGGTACGGATCAGAGGTCGGGCGCCGGATGCCGCGGCCATGCAGCAGGAGTTTGTGGAGGAGGTGATCGGGCGCTCGCTGGATCAGATCGCTGACCTTGCCAGTGACTATGTCAACGCTCAGGTTGACAGCAACCGTCGTTACTGGCAGGGTATTATCGCCCGGCTGAGCCAGTTACAGGACCTGGTTCAGGCGCAGGTTCACGGCGTGGATGGCAGCGTTTATACCGAGCAGCGGATCGCCCTGCAGGAGGCCATTGCCATTGCTGATGCGGAGATGGGCGCTTACTCCAACGCCGAGATGCTGGCTGTCATGCAGGAACGATTTCAGGCGAACCTGACCGGCTTTAGCTCCAGCGCCGGGCTGAGCGTGCTGGGGGCGCTGGCGGCGGCGCTGGGCATCGCTACGCCGGGGGCGCTGACCGTACATGCCTTCGCCCTGCTGGGCGCGGTGATCGGCATCCCGGTAGCTATCGGCGGTGGGGCTTTTGCTGTGTACTACTGGCGGCGGCTGCGCCGCGATGTGAAGGCGGATTTCACCAACCAGCTTGATCTGCTGGAAAGGGGTTACCGCCGGGCGATGGCCGAACTGACCGACCGCGAGCGTAACCGTTTGCTGCAGTACGGACGGCAGATTCTGGAGCCAGTGCTCAGCCACTTTGCAGTTCTGGCGGAAAACACGCAACGCGATCTGGCTGTTCTGGAGGAACTGGCCGGACAGGTGGCCGGGTTGCAGCAGGAGCTGGACGCGATCCCCGAAGCGCCGGAAGAAGCGCCAACCGTTTGAAGCGCGGTTCTGAAATCAGAATAAATTTTGCTGGACAGGCCTACCGTTGCGGTTTACACTGGTTTAAGGATCGCGTTTGGACGGGTAAGTGAAATGATCTGCGGGCACTGTGGGGCGGTCAACCGGGAAGGGGAATTGATCTGCCATGTGTGCGGGCAGATGTTGATGGTTCCCGAGGAAACTCGGCGCCTTAAAGTCAGCGGCGGGTTGATCCCTGAACGGGAGCGCAAGCAGACCACCGACCGGTTGAGGACGATCACCTTTGAGGTGGACAACGTTACCTATGATTTCCCCGTACAGAACGGGGACGAAATCCTGATCGGACGTAGCATCTTTGGCACTGCGCCGAATGTCGCCACGCTTGACCTGACCGCCGTCAACGGCAGCGAGCGGGGCGTTTCCCGCAAACATGCTATGGTCAAGGTGGAAGGGCATTCCGCGTATCTGATCGATCTGGCCAGCACCAACGGAACCTTTCTCAACGGTCGCCGGCTGGAACCACAACACCGCCATCTGCTGTATACGGATGATGTTGTCCGTTTTGGCGGATTGGAAGCGCGCATCAAACTTTCCTGACCCCTGACCCGCGACGCTGGTTGCACCCTGCTTCCTTTCCGGTGTACCCTCCTGCTTATCCCAACTGCTTGTTGTTTATTGGGCAGGTGGTAAACTTCTGCGCGGCTAGGGATCGCGCGGGCTTGGCTTCATGGAGCTAGGTATGTCATTTCATGTCCTTATTCCGGATAAACTCAGCCGTGAGGGCCTTGAGGTTTTGCAGGCGGTTGATGGCTTTCATCTGACGGCGGGTTCGCTTTCCCGCGCCGAGGCGCTGGCCGCGGCGGCTGACGCAGATGCGTTGATTATCCGCAGCGCTACGCGGGTGGACGCTGAATTTCTGGCTGCTGCGCCGCGCCTCAAGGCTATCGCCCGCGCTGGCGCCGGGGTGGATAACGTCGACCTGGCGGCGGCGACGGCGCGGGGTATCCCGGTGATGAATACTCCCGGGGGCAATACTATTGCTGCGGCGGAACACACCTTCGGTCTGCTGCTGGCGCTGGTCCGGCACATCCCGCAGGGGCACCAGGCTTTGCTGGAAGGGCGCTGGGAACGCGGCCTGATGGGGACTGAATTGAAGGGTAAGACGCTGGGCATCATCGGTCTGGGACGGATCGGGCGGGCGGTCGCCCGGCGTGCGGTGGCTTTTGACATGCGGGTGCTGGCGTACGATCCCCGCCTGCAGATCGGCGAGGAGCAGGAAGGCACTCTTTCTGTCACCCTGGAGGAACTGCTGGCGCAGAGCGATGTCATTTCGCTGCATGCTCCGGCCAATGAAAGTACGCGCCAGATGATTAACGCCGGAAGCATCGCCCGGATGAAAGACGGCGTGCGGATCATCAACACGGCCCGCGGGGTGCTGATCGATGCGGAGGCGCTGGCGGCGGCGATTCGCGCGGGCAAGGTGGCCGGGGTGGCGCTCGATGTATACCCGCAAGAGCCTCCGGCGGCGGATTATCCGCTGATCGGGTTGTCCGGTGTCATCCATACGCCCCACCTGGGGGCCAGCACTCACGAAGCCCAGATTGCTGTGGCGGTTCAGGCGGCAGAGCAGATTCGTGACGGGTTGTTGTACGGCGACTTTCGCAACGTCGTCAATGTTGACGTGTTGCCTGCGCCAACCACTGGCGGTTAGGCGCGGACAAGCCCGACACCGGGGACGCGACCGATGGATTCCCTGCAACAAGCTAGCCCGACGATCACCCTGCTCTGCGCGCTGGCCTGTGGTCTGCTTATCTTCGCTGGCGGCATCGGCTTTGTAATCGTGCGCTCCGGTCTGGTGGCCCGTCTGGTCGGCCAGCTTGAGACTGAAGACGAAGCGCCAGTGCCGCGCCGGGCCGTCAGGCGCCCGCTGCGCACCAGGGCGGATCAGATTCGGACACAACTGGATCAGGAGTTTGACGCCCGCCTGAGCGGGGATCCTTCGGCGTTCATCCCGGATGCGAACGTTGTGCCCGCCAGCCGGTATGCCCGCGCTGCCGATGAAGGGTTTGATGACCCTGTACCCGGAAAAGGACGGGCAGCATCAGCGCGCCGTCGCTTCCGCCGCGGGCTTGACGACTACGACGATGAGATGGACGCCTACTTTGACGACACGGAGTTGTCCTAGCGGCTGGTAAGCGCCCGGTCGCTTTGCCCGCGCTGGTCACGGGCGGGGTGTTTCCTGTGGACCCGTTCTGCCTGGCACACCAGCAGGAAATGTTCTCCCTCGGTGACGTTTTCTTTTGAGTGAACCGTACCCCCTCGGTAACATTTTGCGTGAAAGAATACGGGCAATTGTGGGCTGTGCGGGCGTTAGTGTACAATGGCTGCAGCGTAAGCGCTGAAGCATACGCTTGAGCCTGGCGCACAAAGGACAGGGATGGCCGCATGTCCGGGGAACAAGCCATTCAATACCTGCAACAGGGAATCGCCGCTGCCAAAGCCAAGAAGACGGAAGAAGCGCGGCGTCTGCTACAGACCGCCATCCGCCTCGATCCTGAAAACGAGACAGCCTGGTTGTGGCTGGCCAGCGTAGCCAAGGATAACCAGGAACGCATCTTTTGCCTGCGCCAGATTTTGCAGATCAATCCACAGAACGAGCTAGCTATCAAAGGGCTACAGGCGCTGGGCATTGCCACCGGTGACCAGCCTCAGGCAGCCGCCAGACCTGTCACTTCCAACGTTCCCCGCCCGACGCCGGAACGAATCAAGGCGGCGCAGCGTGCGCTCGGCCCGATCATTCAGGCTGCCACAGAACGGGAAGACCCCTACAGCCAGATCCAGTGGGTACACAAGCGGCGCAACCGCGCCGGCGAGCGGGCGGCTACCCTGTTCACCATCGCCATTCGCGTCGTTCCGGTGTTGCTGGTTGTCGGCCTGCTGGCCGCTGGCGCGTACTTCGTCAGTACCAATCCCAGCGCGATTGCCCTGGCTCCTACCTGGACGCCCAGCCACACGCCAACCGTCACGCCCACGCCCACGCCGGGCTTCACGCCGACGCCTTCACCCACACCGCGCCTGACGTATACCCCCAGCCCGGCGATCGATCCCAGCCTGCCCAGAGGCGATCTATCCGTTGGGATGACCATCACGCCAGTTTATCCGCGTTTTCTGGAAGGGCGTGTCATTCAGGAAGCCGTGATGCTCATCGACGCCGGGCGTGACAGTGTCGCCCTGCCCACGCTTTCCGCGCTGCGGGAAACGCTTCTGGAAACCAGCAACAACCCCAACCCGTTCTACTATGAGGCGATCGCACTGACCAACCTGGGCGATACCGAACGCGCCGAGCGCGTGCTTCAGGAAGGCATCGAGCGGCTGGAGCGCCTGGGCGCTAATACGGGGCTGTTGCATGCCGGCCTAGCCTATGTCTACGCGGCCAGGGGGAACTACAGAGCCTCCAACGAGGAAGCAGACCTGGCCCTGACCGGTGATCCGGCCCTGGTTCAGCCATACTATACGCTGGTTCGGAACGCACTGGCTACCGAGAACTACCAGGAAGCAAGCCGTCTCCTCAATGAAGCTCAGGATCGCCATCCGGCGGATGTTAACCTGTGGCTGCTGCGTGGCGAGTTGAATCTGCTGCGCGGCCAGCCCGCTGAGGCGCAGCAGAATGCACGTGTGGCGCTCTACATTGATCCCAGCGCCGAAGAAGCCTACCTGCTCCAGGCCCGTGCCGATATCGCTTTTGGCGATTACGGGCTGGCTGTGCTGCACTTGCAGGACTACCTGTTCCTGTATCCTGGCAGTATCCAGGGCTGGACGTTGCTGGGCGAAGTGCGCACACTGGAAGGCAACGACACGCTCGCGATTGACGCTTACAGCCGCGCCGTCAACACTGCGCAGATCACGGCGGAGCAATTCCCGGCGCTCATGGCCCGCGCGGCGCTTTACGCCCGCCTGCACCAGCCAGAGCGCGCCTATGTTGACTATACCGCCATTCTGGACGTTGCCCCGGATGATGTCGCTGCGCGGGAAGGCCGTGCCCGCGCCGCTTACCTGGCCGGGCGCTTTGGCGAAGCGATCGAGGACCTTGACATTCTGCTTGCAGATACGCCGGGCCGTTACGATCTGCGTTTGTTAAAAGCGCAGGCTCTGGTTGATGGCGCTAACCCGCGCAACGAGGAAGCCTACCGCCGGGCGCTCCGCGACGCGTTGAACATCCTGGCTGGCGGCTTCCCGACGGTGCTGGCAGCTGATCTGCGACCAGTCGCGCTGGAGTACCGCGCCCGTATCCTGCTGGAACAGCAGCAGTACCGCAGCGCCCTGGCCGATATCGATGCGGCGCTGGCTGCCCAGGAATCCGGCTCGCGCCACTATCTGCGCGGACGTATCCAGGAGGCGCTGGGCAATGAAGAAGAAGCGGCCCGCGAATATGACTGGGTGCAACGCTGGGGCCGTATCTATGCCTACCCCTTCCTGCCGGATGCCGTCGCCCGCCTCGAAGTGCTGGCAGGGCAGAGTTGAGCGCGTACCGATAACGCAGCGGGGGACAGAGCGCCTGTCCCCCATTTTGTTGCCCCCTCAGGATCAGGTAGCGTGGGTTATTAACCAGACCCAGCCTGTGCTGCCACCGCTGCTGCAGCCTTGAAGCCTTCCAGCGCCCGGATCACGGCTGCCAGCGCCTCTTCAGTCTCCGGCGCTTCGCCATAATGGACGCGCACGTAGGCTTCGGTGATGACATCAATGGCCTCCTGCGCCTGCGGAAAAGCGGCTTGCAGGACGACGCGATACTCGTAGGGCGTCTGGGAAGTGCCGCGTGGATAGCCAAGCTTGCTGGCCTGGCGTACCATCTGAGCATAGGCGCGGCGCACCGTCAACGCCGCCAGCAGGTCGCGCCCCAGGCCAAACTGACCGATCGTGTTGAGCGCCCGGTTGACTGCATCCACGCCCCGCCGGAACATATCCCGCAGGCTGCCCAGCATGTCCCCTTCCAGATCTTCGCGCTCCTCGCCCTCCTGTAGCGCGGCCCGTTGTTGCCGTCGCAGGGTCAGCACGATCACCGCCACGATCAGCAGCAGCGCCAGAATGCTCAGACAGGTCTCGATGCCGCCGATAGCCGCCAGAAAGTCCTGCAGCCGGCGGAGCAGTTCCTCCAGCCGGGTTGTCTGCTGTGGCTCGCCCTGCTCGATCAACGATCCCAGACCGAGCACTTCTTCCTCGCTCAGTACGCCGCTGGCTGTCAGTGCCTTGACGATTGCCTCCACAACCACGCCCAGCACCAGGAAGACGGGCATCATCAGTAATGTGAACAGAAAGAGTACGGCGGCCAGCAGCGGTTCCAGTAACTGCCTGAAGGTCGCTGGATCCAGGCCGCCCACCAGCACGGTGATCAACACGCCCAGCAATGTGATCCCGCTCACAGCCAGGATCATGAAGGCCGTCCAGCGCGGCCCAAAGGCTACCGCCACGCCGCCGGACTCGCGCAGGGCGATGGCGCGGGCCAGGCTGGTTCCCAGCAGACCAAAGAAGAAGAAGGGCGGTAATGCAGAGAGCATCACCGGTCGGGCGACCGGCACCAGTGAGGCCGCGGCAAAGAACAGGATGCCCAGCCGCATACCAAACGCCAGCCGCGTCGGTGTTGGCGGCACCAGCGCCAGACGCAGCCCGCGCCACCACAGTAGCCCGATCATGATCAGCGCCGGGATGAACGGTGGCACCGTCACCATCGGGATTGGATCAACATTGTCGCTGATTGCGGTCACGGTTGTGGCCTGCCGGGCCGGGGGGAACATCACGCCCACAGTGTATAGCAGCGCCAGGATCAGCGCCGCCACGAAGACGATTTGCCGCAGATTCTCCCACATGCCACGGGAATCCAGCAGCCGCACGATCAGCAATGCGGCGACGATGTTGGCCGCTACATAGAACAGCACCAGTGGCGGGGCGGCGCCCTGCGCCCCGGAGAGTACTACCACAAACCAAGGGGCGAGCCACATCGCTTCGGTCAGGGCGGCCAGCAGATGGGTGGCTTCCTGCCGGAGCTGCGGACGGACGTAGGGCAGGGAAGGATCGTGCAGGCGAAGGAACAGATTCACGGCTGTGCCTCCGTCCGGGCGCGTTCGCGCAGGAAACGCTGGCGAGGCGTCAGGGCTTCTTCTTCATCCCCGGACTCTGATTCCAGCACCGGCGGTTCCTTTTGGATCGGCAGATGATGGATCAGGATGCCGGGGATGTCTGGTGGCGCATCCTTGCCCAGCGTCAGGAGGACAATCCGGCGGCCACTGTCACGCAGGCGGAGGATGGCCATCTGCAGGGCCTCGTTGACAAAAGCCGTGATCAGCACCAGTGTGGCCCCCCATGGCAGGTGTGGGCTTTCCTCCAGCAAAAAAGCGCCAAAGTCCTGCGTGACGATGTAACTGACCCCGGCCAGAGTTTCCAGGATGCGCGTCAGTTGCAGACGGTTGCGGCCCGGTAGCACGCGAAAGGGCTGGTCAGCGTGGGCCAGCGTCCCGTTGGCCACCACGCCTACGGCATAGTCCTGCTCTGTCGCCCAGGAGGCCAGTGATGCCGTTGTGCTGACCAGATATTCCAGCATGTCTGGCCAGAAGCCATGCCAGTGCCGCTCAAAAGTCGCCACATTCAGGCAAAAGACTACATTAGCGCTGCGCGTCGGCTCGTAGACCCGGGTATGCAGGGTGCCAGTTCGCGCTGTGGCTTTCCAGTGAATGTGGCGCAGGTCATCTTCCGGCTGGTGATTGCGCACACCCATGATCCGGTTGGGGTCTTCGAACAGGCGCTGGCGGACGCGCATGTCGCCGATCGGGTCTTTGACCGGCAGGCCCAGTTCTTCCAGTGTCTTGATCTCCGGGTAGACGATCAGGTAGTCCGGGTGGCGCAGCTCGCGGCCACGCTCAAACAGGTTGAATGGATCGCCGGAGAGGGCGTAAGCCGGGCCGATAGTGAAGATGCCGCGCTGACGGGCCACCACAGGCAGCCTCCGCCGCACCCGCTGATACCAGCGCAGGGTGTAGGTGTTGGTCAGATAGCCGATCTCCGGCGTGGGCGCTTCATCCAGACGGCCTTCCTCAGCCGGTGCGCAGGCCAGCGGCCATTCATCCTCAACGCGCAGCCAGCCCACCGGGAGCAACTTGCGATTTTCTACAATGATCTGGACTTCCAGCATCTCGCCGGGGAAGACACGGCGATGCTCAAACTGGCGGCGATACGTCACCTGGTTGAGCGCCCCCCGGCTCCACAGCCAGGCCGCGCTCACTACCACCAGCATGAACCCGGTCAGGGTTACCAGAGCCAGGTTCTGGACTATCCCCCCCACCACAAACAACAGCAGGGCCATGCCCACCCAGCGATGATCCAGCAAACTGCGCACGGAGTCCCCTTCGGCCACCCGGCGGCTACCGTTCAAAAGCTCCTTTTCTGCCTGTTCAAAGTCAAACAGCGCCACAGCTACACTTCCACCGGCACAGGTACTGTGCTCACGATATCAGTCACAATCTCTTCCGGCTTGCGCCCGCGCAGGCGCATCTGCGGGCTGAGCATGATGCGGTGCGTGATCACGTATGGGGCCAGCTTCTTGACATCATCCGGCAGGACAAAGTCGCGGCCATGGATGGCTGCCCAGGCCTGGCTGGTGCGGTACAGGGCCATGGTTGCCCGCGGACTGGCGCCCAGATCGACTTCTGGATGCTCCCGTGTGGTGCGGATGACCTGCACGATGTAGTTGTGCACGCTCGCCTCTACGCGCACTTCGCGCACCCCGGCGATCATGCGCAATACTGTCTCAGGATCGGTGACCGGCTTCAGGCTCTCCAGCGGATCGGACAGGCGGAAGCGCGTTAGAATATCACGTTCCTCCTGTTCGGTTGGATAGCCAATGTCGACCTTCATGAGGAAGCGGTCGATCTGCGCCTCCGGCAGCGGGAAGGTCCCTTCCAGTTCGATTGGATTCTGAGTGGCCAGCACCAGGAACGGCCTGGGCAATTTGTAGGTTTGTAGATCAACCGTGATCTGTCGCTCCTGCATGGCTTCCAGCAGGGCGCTCTGAGTACGCGGTGTGGCGCGGTTGATCTCATCGGTCAGCAGCACCTGACTCAGGATAGGGCCGGGGCGGAACTCGAACTCCTGCGTCTTTTGGTTGAAGAAGCTGATGCCCGTGACGTCGCTGGGCAGCAAATCCGGGGTGAACTGAATCCGGCGAAAGGTCGCGCCCAGCGAGATGGCGATTGCTTTGGCCAGCGTGGTCTTGCCCGTGCCAGGGACATCTTCCAGCAGCACATGCCCTTCGCTCAGAATGGCTGTGAGCACCAGATCGATGATGTCTGTCTTGCCCACAATAACGCGCTGCACATTCTCACGTATCCGCCGGGCAGTATCCGCAATCATGAGGCTTCATCCTATCTAATGCCGAGACAAAAGCGGCTGCTCTGTAAACACGACGAGTATAACCCGCAGAACCGCCCGCCCCCAAACATTTTTCCTGGCCGTCAGACGGTTGCGCAGGCTGGCCAGGTATAGCCATAATCAGGGCTACGCTCCGGCGCGTTGGATGGAGAACCTATGATTAACGCATCCTCACCGATCGACTACCGTGCCCTTCTTGACGGCATGGGGCAGGGCGTGTTGTTATTTGACGCCGATGGCCGGCTGCTGCTGGACAACCTGGCGGCGCGGGCGATTCTGGGGCAGCATCTGCCGGCTGTCCGCGCTGGAGGCTGGGAAGCTCTGGTGGCGCTGATGCAGGCCCCCTACGAAGGTAATCCGCCTGATCTGAACCTGTTGCGGGATCAGGCGCGGCGCACACCCAACCCGATTCGCTTCCATGCCCACTTTTCAGGGGCTACCGTCTCCTGTTGGATAGCGGTTATCTACGGCGCCGGTGGCGCGACCCTGACACTGTTCAGCTTTGACCAGCCAGCCTGGGAAGCTCTCACGCAACTGACGGCCATCTTCCGCCGGGAAGCCAGTATGGTCATCTCTGCCACCCAGGGCCACGCTGAACTGGTCACGCAATTGCTGCACAAGCATGCTGACAACCCGGAAACCCAGGCGCTGGCCCGGCGGGTCATGGGGTTCACCGGGATCATTGCCGCCCATACGGCGCGGCTGCAGCGCCTGATCACCCAGCTGGAGCGGATGGAGGCCATCCGCACCGGTGACCTGAAGAAGCAGATCCGTGAACAGCGTTGCAAGATTTACCTGGCTAACTTCATTGAGGACTTGCTGGACGAGTTCGCTGAGGAATCGCTGGTTGATCCTGATATGGGGTCAATCGACCTGCGCGATCGCCTGGCCTTGACCGTGCCAGATCGCCTGCAAATCCTGGCATCTCCTGCCCACCTGACCCACATCCTGCGCGATGTGCTGCGTAATGCCGCCTGCTATAGCCCCGTCGAGACGCCCATTATCCTGACGGCGGTCCCCAGCCGTACCGGCGATAGCGTCCAGATCAGCGTGATCGATCAGGGTTGCGGGATTCGCCAGTCGGAGCAGGATCGGGTTTTCCAGCCGTTCCAGCGCGCGCGCCAGCCCCAGGTGATTGCTGTTGAAGGATACGGCCTGAGCCTGTATCTGGCCCGGGTCGAACTGGAAGCGATGGGGGGGAGCATTGGCTTCCAGAGTGAAGAAGGGGCGGGCAGTACCTTCACCCTCAGTCTCCCCACGCCTGCGCCCGGCAAACCACGTGAGTGAACGCAAAAAGCCCCGCCAGCGGTGACGGGGCTTTTGCCAGTGGCGGAAACACCTGCTGCTAGGCCAGTCCGGCCTCCCGGCGCAGGAGTTCGGCTTTATCGGTGCGTTCCCAGCTCAGGTCAAGATCATCCCGGCCAAAGTGGCCGTAAGCCGCCACCTGCTTGAAGACCGGCCGGCGCAGGCCCAGATCGCGGATGATGGCCGCCGGACGCATATCGAAATGGGCGCGGATCAGCTCCACGATCTTCTCGTCGCTGATGCGCCCGGTGCCGAACGTTTCCACCGCCAGGCTGGTAGGCCGGGCCACGCCAATGGCGTAGCTGACCTGCAGTTCCACCCGCTCCGCCAGGCCAGCTGCGACCAGATTCTTGCAGATGTAGCGGGCCATATAGGCGCCGGAACGGTCGACCTTGGTCGCGTCCTTGCCGCTGAAAGCGCCGCCGCCATGCCGGGCGACACCGCCATACGTGTCGACGATGATCTTGCGTCCGGTCAGACCGGCATCGCCCATTGGGCCGCCAATGACGAAGCGCCCGGTCGGGTTGACATAGATGCGGGTGCGGTCATCCAGCAGGTCCAGCGGCACCACCGCCCGGATGACATGCTCGATCACGTCGGCCCGGATCTGTTCCTGGGCAACATCGGGCGCATGCTGGGTGCTGACCACCACCGTGTCAACGCGCTTGGGCTTGCCATAGGCGTATTCAACCGTGACCTGGCTCTTGCCATCCGGGCGCAGGTAATCCAGCAGCCCGTTGCGGCGCACCTCCGCCAGCCGGCGGGCCAGCTTGTTGGCCAGGCTGATGGTCAGGGGCATGTATTCAGGTGTCTCGTTGCAGGCGAAACCGATCATCATGCCCTGATCGCCCGCGCCAATTGCTTCGATCTCGGCGTCGGACATCTGGCCTTCACGGGCCTCCAGCGCCCGGTTGACGCCGAGGGCGATGTCGGGACTTTGTTCTTTGATGGAGACGATCACCCCACACGTCTCCGCATCAAAGCCGTACTTGGCGCGGGTGTAGCCGATGTCGCGCACGGTATCGCGAGCGATTGTCGCGATGTCGACATACGTGCTGGTCGTGATTTCCCCCATCACCAGGATCAGCCCGGTGGTGACCGCTGTCTCGCAGGCCACGCGCGCGTTGGGATCGTCCTTGATGATCGCGTCAAGGACGGCGTCGGAAATCTGGTCGCACAGCTTGTCCGGGTGGCCTTCCGTGACGCTTTCGGAGGTAAAGAAGAAATGGGGCGATGTCATGAAGGTGCTGTTGCTGCTCACAGGTCTTACTCCTTACTGGCTGATCGCCTGGTTGGGTGGGGGCAAAAAAAAGCCTCTTGCGGCAGACAAGAGACTTGACAGGTTCGACTAAAGCCATCATCTGTCAGGGTGTCTCCCTGCCGGACTTGGCACCTTCCTAGCCTGCCTGTGCAGGCCAAGGGTTGCCGCGGTTTCACTGGGCCGGTCCCTCCACCGCTCTGGATGACGCATATCAGTTGTTAAACGCCGCGGATGGTACCACGCTCGCCGCGCGATTGTCAAGCGCCATCCGACCCGCTCGACCCGCCGATCCGACCCATTGGCGGTAGCGTGCCTACCACCAGTTCAGCCAAATAGTATTGCTTTTTCCGCCCCCCCGGGTACACTTGGGTTGAGCAGGCAAGGAGGTGCGCGCATGGACCAGGGCAAGGACAACGCCCGACGGCTGGAATGGCTGGAGGAGTTCGAAGAGCTTGCCAACCTCAAGCTGACCGAAGGCTCGGCCTGCACCCAGATTCACCCCATTGTTGAGCGCTGGCTGGATAACCTCCTGGAGGGGGACCCACCCGAATCGCGTGACGCGGTCTGGCAGGCGATGTCCTGCCTGACCACTGAGATCTTTCTCAGGCTGACCCCGCAGTCAATCGTCGACGTGCTGGAAGAGCACTTTGAGGAGGATGAAATCTCGACCTGGCTAGAGAGTATCGTCCTCATTGGCCGCGCGTTCCAGATCGCCCTGGATCGGGGCGACCTGGATGACCTGTAACCTGCGCCCGCAAATTGCGCCCGCAAGTTTGCGCCGCTGACGGGACGCCCTGACCGGTACGTCCCGTTTTTGTCTGGTTATGCCAGCGGCGTTATTCACCGTAGCGCAACTCACCCCGGATCAGTTGCTGCAACCGGAACAGATCGGTTCGCGAGGTGATATCCAGGCTGAGCGGGGTTACCGCTACCACCCCTTCGTGCAGAACCGCGTAGACATCCGAGTTCGGCTCGGCCCGCGCAGGATCGGCCATGTACTCGTAGCCGAGCTTGCCGATGTCGTTCAGCGCGATTCGCTCCGGGCGCGTTGGCCAGTAGACGCGCCGCCGGGAAAGCCGGGTCACCCGCCACGGTGTGTCCGGTCGTGCCCCTGCCGGCACATCCACCTTTAGGGCGTCCACATCGTCCGGCAGACGCCGGTTTTCCAGCAGCCATGTCCCGAACAGACGTGTGAAATGCGCCGCCGCGGAAAAATCGACATCAGCATATGTCAGGTGTAGATCTTTGGGCATTTGCAGGCTCATCGCCAGCGCCGGGATGCCCAGGCTGGCTCCCTCCAGGGCAGCGCCTACCGTCCCGGAGATCGTCGCACCGTTCCCGGCGTTTTCCCCATAGTTGATCCCCGACACTACCAGCGCAGGCAGGCGCGGCGCCAGCTCCAGCACGCCATGCTGAACCGCCTGGGCCGGTGTGCCGTCAACCGCGTAAACGGTGATCGTCCTGCCGTTGACACGTCGACTCTGCTCGTAAATCCGCCCCTCGCTGGTGACCGGCAGACTGCGCCCCATACCGGATTGCTGCTCCCGGGGGGCAACGACCAGCACATCGGCGCAATCTTCCAGCGCTTCCACCGCTGCCCACAGGCCGGGTGACTGGATTCCATCGTCGTTGGTGAATAGTACTAACGGACGCTGCTCGCTCAACATAACCTCGCTATCTCAGTATTCATGCGGACTTGCAATATCTATTTTACGGCTGAGCGATTAAATCCCCATGAACATTGCCCGAAGAACCGGTTAAGACCGGACGCCTCAGCTGCCAGCACGGACAACCGGTGCGCAATGGCTGTAGGCAGGGCGGGCAAGGGCCGGTACAATGGAACCGCCCCGGCGCGCCCTGGTTCCTTATTTCGCTGCCTTGCCGGGCATGGTGGATAGGACGGCTCCATGAAACGCTGGCGAAATCTGGCGCTGGGTCTGGTCTTCAGCCTGCTCTTCTTATGGCTGGCTTTGCGTGACCTGGACTGGTCTGCAGTGGGCCGAACGCTGGCCAGCGCTCGCTGGGGCTTTCTGCTCCTGGCAGCTGGAATCTGGACGCTAGGTCTGGCTGTACGGGCGATACGCTGGCGAGTTCTGCTGGGAGGGCAGGTTAGCTTCAGCCGCGCCTTCCATGTACTCAACATCGGCTTTCTGATCAACAACACCCTCCCTTTCCGTACAGGAGACCTGGCCCGCGCTTATCTGGTCAGCCGCGATGGGGAAGGTCCCTCAGGCTGGGCGGCGCTCAGCACCGTCGTCGCCGAACGGATCATTGACATGCTGGCAGTGGTCATCCTGCTGGTTGCTGTGCTGCCCGTGCTGACCATCGACCGTGCCGCTGTCAACGGCGGATTGCTGATGGGCGCGGTGGCGGTTGTTGGATTTGCTTTCTTGCTTGTGCTGGCTCACACCCCTGAGCGAACGCTCGGTTTCCTGCAGCGGTTGAGCGCCCCGCTGCCATTACTGAACCGTGCTCCGCTGCAAGATCTTCTCACCCGCCTGCTGGCGGGCCTGCGCCCGCTGACTACCTGGCGCGGCCTGCTGGCGACCATCCTGTGGACGGCCCTGGCCTGGGCGCTCTCTGTCGCCGGGTCATGGGTGTTGGCCCAGGTTTTCCCCGCTCTGCCGCAGAGCGCAGAAATGCGGGCGGCGCTCAGCCTGTCGGTGGTGGCCGCCTCATTCAGCATCATCATCCCTTTTACGCTGGCCAGTGTCGGCCCATTTGAAGCCGCCGCGATCTTCGCCCTGTTGACCGTTCGTACGCCCCAGGAAGTAGCCGCCGCTTACGCGGTTGTCTGGCACGCCGGAGCGGTCGTCACCTATACCCTGTGGGGTATCGTGGGCATCCTGTCTCTGGGGCTGTCGGTCAGCCAGATCCGGCAGGGAGCCATGATCACGGTGGGTTCTCCCGGAACCTCAACCGACGCCGCCAGCTGAGTCACGCGGATACCCGTTTGCGCACAGAAACCTGTTCTGTCCTGGCGCGCCAGTGGAGTTGCAGGCCCTCCAGCAGGCTCCAGCCGCTCACCAGCCCAAAGGCGAAGACATACACGGCCATGAACGGCGCCAGCGACGGCACATGCTGGTGGGCCAGGCTCATTGCCAGTATGGCATACAGCGTCAGGAAGACTTCCCCTGGCAGCAACCAGCCCTGTTGCAGGGCATAGCTGCTCTGCCGCCAGGAAAGGTTACGGAACTTGGGCGTTCGGCGAAACTCATTCGGTTCACCGCGCAGTGCCGCCAGGACAGCCAATGTGTTACGCAGGGCCAGCCCGGTTCCCAGTCCCATCAGTACAGGGAAGATCAGGATGCGACGAGGCCAATCATCATACAAGGCCATCTGCCCGGCCAGGTAGAGCATTGGCGGGGCAAAACCGAGCAACCCCAGCGACGCCAGCGGCAGGCTGCCTAGCTTACCGGCCAGCAACAATGGCACCGTAAGGAGCAGGAGGAACAGCATCAGCGGATGAGTCAGGTACTGGGCCAGGTGTAGGGTCCCCATGAACTTCTGCAACAGGTTCAGGCGGCTGCGCCATAGCGTCGGGCCGTGGAGCAGCAGGTTCTGTGTAGTGCCCTTGGCCCAGCGGCTCTGTTGCTGCGTGTATGCGGCAATCTGTGGGGGGATTTCGGCGGGCACCACGACATCCGGTAAATACAGAAAGCGCCAGCCATTGAGCTGGGCGCGATAGCTCAGGTCCAGGTCTTCAGCCAGTGTCGCCGCGGACCAGCCGCCCACTGCCTTGATACAGGCTAGGCGCCATACACCCGCCGATCCGCTGAAGTTCAGCAGCAGTCCACCCCGTGAGCGGGCCGCCTGTTCAATCGCAAAGTGCCCGTCCAGGCTCAACGCCTGCGCGCGTGTCAGGGCGTTCTCCAGCGCGTTCAGGTGGCCCCAGCGCGTTTGCACCATACCCAGCTGTTCATCAGCGCAGAAGAACGGCACTACACGCCGTAGAAAATCAGGTGGCGGGACAAAGTCCGCATCAAACACCGCCACCAGGTCGGCGCTCTGTTGCTTGAGGCCCTCTTCCAGCGCCCCGGCTTTGTACCCCCGGCGCTCTGTCCGCCGGAGGTGCACCATTGCGTAGCCAAGCGCGCTGTAGTGAGCAACCAGGCGGGCGATCAGTTCGCTGGTTTCATCCGTTGAATCGTCCAGCACCTGCACGAACAGGCGATCGCGCGGGTAATCCAGAGCCGCCACAGCGTCGACCAGGCGTGCGATAACCGCCCGTTCGTTATAGACCGGTAGTTGCACCAGCACACGTGGCCAGTCGGCGGGGATTACTGATGGCGGCATAGGGCGAGCACGCCCCCACCGCCATAACACCAGCAGCACCAGCGCGCCCAGGGCATAAAGTGAGAGCAAAAGCGCGCTAACCACATAGAGGCCAACCAGGACTCCAATGAGGATATGCATAAGTGATGTGTCTTGCTCGGTGTGATCCTCCTCGAACAGGCCCGAGCAGCCAGCTACCACGTGATGAAAGGCCAACCTGTTTGGAACCGCTGGTTATCTGCGCTTTGATCAGCTCCGTGCCTGCAGGCGACTCAGGCGTTCTTCCGCTACCCTCAGTGTATCCTCACGTTTGCAGAAAGTGAAGCGCACCAGCCTTTGCCCGTCCGTGCGGTGCTCCGGACTATAGAAGGGCGTGAGCGGGATACAGGCGACGCCATACGCCGTGACCAGATGCCGGGCGAAGGCCAGGTCGTCCCCGGAAAAGACGCGGCTAAAATCCGCCACCAGGTAGAATGCCCCCAGTTGATCCGGCAACAGCACGTCCAGTCCGGCCTGACGCATTATCCGCAACAGGATATTCCGACGCAATCCATAAAAAGCCCGCAGATCGTCATAGAACGACTGCGGGAAAGCCAGGGCGGTCGCCACCGCCTCCTGCAAGGGATGGGCGGTGGCGAACATGCTGAACTCGTGGACGCGCCTGACCCCTTCCAGCAGGGTTGATGGGGCGATGCACCAGCCTATTTTGAAGCCGGTCACGCCGAAAGTCTTGCCGGCGCTGCTCAGCGTCACCGTGCGTTCGGCCATGCCGGGCAGCGTGGCCAGCCGTACATGCGTCGTGCCATCATAGAGCAGATGCTCGTAGACCTCATCGACGATGGCGACCGCATCCCAGCGCTGACATAGCTCAGCGATGATCGTCAGTTCTTCCCGGCTGAAAACCTTGCCTGTGGGGTTATGGGGCGTATTGACCACGATGGCCCGCGTCCGGGAATTGAAAGCCCCTGCCAGTTCATCCGGGTCGAATGCCCAGCGCGGGGGGCGCAGGGTGACATAGCGGGGCACAGCCCCGGCCATCTCGATATTCGGCACATAGGTATCGAAAAATGGCTCAAAGACGATGACCTCATCGCCTGGGTTAACCAGGCCCAGTATGGCGTAGAACACACCCAGCGAGGCCCCGGCGACCACCAGCACATCCGTCTCAGGATCGACCAGCTGGCCGTAGTGACGACGCGCATGTTCGGCGACGGCCAGCCGCAGGGCGGGGGTGCCGGTGGAGGGCGCGTACCAGGCCGTCTGGCCGGAGCGTAACGCTTCCACTGCGGATTGGATGACTTCCGGCGGCGCGTCAAAATCCGGCGCGCCCTGCCCCAGGTTGACCGCCTGATGCTGACGCGCCAGAGCATTGATTTCCGCAAAAACACTCGGCCCCAGTTTACTCACCCGCTCAGCCATCAATCTCATGATCATCACCCCACAGCATAGCCCGGTTCCTGCATGATTGCGCAACAGCGATCAGAACACATCACGGTCAGTCGCAGTCAGGACGATTCGACGGTCACACCAGCCAGCGCCTCCAACACCGTGATCACGGCGCTGTTGTCCAGGTCACCGTTCCCGGCGGCGATCATGGCCCGGTAGAGCTGCTGGATGGCGGCTGTCACCGGGAGCGGGACGGCGTAGGCGCCGCCGGTATCCAGCACAATGTTCAGGTCCTTGAGCTGCATGTAGGCTTTGAAACCGGGGGTCAGTTCCCGGCGGAAGATGCGCGCCGGTTTGGTGTCAAGCGCCCAGCATTGCGCCGCGCCTTTGCTGATGGCTTCTACGACTTTGCGCGGATCGACGCCGCTCTTCTGCGCCAGCACCAGCGCTTCGGCCATGCCGGCCATCTGCGCGGCGACCATAATCTGGTTGGCGGCCTTGGCAACCTGACCGGCGCCGCTCTCGCCTATATGGGTGATGGTCTTGCCCATTGCCTGAAACAGCGGCAATACCTCCTCAAAGGCGTCGACCGGCCCACCGACCATGATCGTCAGCGTCCCGGCCCGCGCACCAATGTCGCCGCCGCTGACCGGCGCATCCAGCGCCCGGATGCCGGCGCGAGCCAGCTCGGCGGCAATGTGACGGGCGGTTTCCGGTTTGATGGTGCTGTTGTCAACAAAGATCAGGCCCGGGTGCGCGCCGGCGATGATCCCGTCCGGGCCGAGGGCGACCTGTTCCACATCCGGCGAATCGGGCAGATTGGTGAAAACCACATCGACCTGGGCTGCAACTTCTTTGGGCGAAAAGGCGGGTGTTGCACCCTCTGCGGCAAGCTGGTCGACGATCGCCCGGCTGCGGTTGTGCACCACCAGCGGGTAACCCGCCTTCATCAGGTTGCGGGCCATAGAGGCACCCATCAGCCCCAGACCGATGTACCCGACTGTCTTCATGCGTGTAACTCCTTGGGTTCTATGCCGATCAGGCTAGCGGCCATAAGTCTATCGCTCAGGAGGCGAAAATGCATCCCGGATCAGCGGCGCGGACCTTCAAAGCGGGCCGGGCCGCGCCGCCCGCGCCAGAGGACCGCCAGCACGAAGCGGGGCAGGCGGGTCATCCGCCTCCAGCGCCAGGGCTGGCGGGTCAGGCGGTAGAGCCATTCCAGACCCAGGCGTCGCCAGGCCAGCGGCGCGCGCTTTTGTACCCCGGCGATGAAGTCGAATGCGCCTCCCACGCCAGCGGCCACCCTGACACGCAGGCGGGGCAGGTTACGGGCGATCCATTTGTCCTGCGCCGGTGCGCCGTAGGCGACGAACAGGATATCCGCGCCGCTGGCATTGATCCGCGCGACGATGTCGTCTTCATCCTGCGGGGCCGGGCTGCCGGCATACGTCCCGGCGATACGCAGGCCCGGATACGTTTCCTGCAAGATAGCCGCCGCCCGCGCCGCGACGCCTTCCGCTGCGCCCAGCAGGAAGATCGACCAGCCCGCTTCCGCTGCCCAGCCAGCGATCAGCGGGACGCCATCCGAGCCGGTGATGCGCTCCGGCAGGGGCGAGCCGAGGTATCGCGCCGCCCACAGCAACCCCTGACCATCTGCGACGCATAGATCGGCGCGGTTGAGGATGTTGTAGAAGTTGATGTCCTGCTGGGCGACCATCACAAATTCCGGGTTGACGGTGCACATCTGGCGCGGACGGTCGCTGGTGATCCAGGCGGTGATAGTGCGCCGCAGGTCTTGCCAGGTGATGGCGTCCACAGGCACGCCCAGAATACGCAGGCGGTGATGCTCCGGCTGTGTGGAGAGCGTCGCGCCCTCGACGTTACGCCCGGCAAGTATGTTCTCAGCGGTTGCCACAACGGCTTCAGGCGTGATCAGGCGCATGCAGGTGCGGGCCGGGCAACCTTCGCGCTGCCCCACCGCGCTGAGGATGTAGCTGCACGGGCTGCAGCGGCTCCCGCCGGTCAGGATGACGGCGCGATCCGACCAGGGCCCCCAGGCAGCGGCGTTGCTCGGCCCGAAAAGGGCCAGGACAGGTGTCCCCGCGGCAGCTGCCAGGTGCATCACACCGCTATCTGCGCCAATGAACAGGTCACAGGCTTCTAGGGCAGCGGCCAGCTGGGGTAGGGTAGTACTGCCAGAGAGGTCGGTTGGTGTGTGGGCCATCGCCTGACGGGTGAGTTCGACGCCGTCGGTGTGCCCGCCGACCAGCACAATGTGCGCGTTGAGTCGCTGCTGGAGTTGATCGGCGACGGCGGCAAAGGCAAGAGGGTCCCAGCGGCGGGCGGGCGCATAGCCACCGCTGCCTGTGTGAATGGCAATGCGGGGGCGGCTACCTTGCGGCAGCCGCCCGGCGGCCCAGGCGCGGTCAGCGGCGGTGATCCGGACGCGCAGGGGGAAATCTGGCGGACGCAATGGCGAAGTTGCCGCAGCGCCAAGCGCCAGGTTGACTACCTGCAGCCAGCAGACGACTTCGTGGACCACGCCGAATCCGTGATCGGGAACCCGCCCGGTCAGGAACCAGCCGCGGCCATTGTCCAGACCGATCCGGCGGGGCGCGGCGCTAGCCAGGACCAGTGCCGCGTACTTGAACGCGCCAAAAGGCGTCGTCAGGTGGTGCAGGATGAGGACGGTATCATAGCGCTCGCGGCGCAGGCGGCGAGCCAGCGCCAGCGCACCCTGCAGGTTGGCCGGGTGGAACAGATCGCGTGGGCGATCGAAGGCGAACTTGTCGAACAGGATGATCTCGTCATAGAGATCGGGCGGTAGAATCGGGGCGCTGTGAGCGGTGGTCAGGATGTGCACCGTGTCTGCGGGCCGGGTTGCACGCAGCAGGCTTAGAGCGGGCGTGATAGTCAGCAGGTCGCCGATGTCGGCCAGTTTGACCACCAGCCACTTGTGGGAGGTAGCAGGCGAGATAGCCATTGTCAGGGCGCGTTTCCCCTGTAAATCGAGATCAAGTTTTCGTATAGTCAAGAATAAAAACAATTGCATGAGAAGTGTACCCGATGAACGGAGAAATCGGCAGATTCGGACTACCGCTTACAACAAACCCCAGCCATTTTTGACAATAGGCCGGGGCTGATGTACGGTACCCATGAGAGTTCGCCAGAATACCGCAGCAGACACAGACAACGGGATCAGCGAGCACATGCTTTCAAGACGATTGCTGTACGGCGCAGCATTTGTCGCCGGGATGACTACGCTGGGCATTGAGATGTCCATCACCCGCCTGATCGGGGCGATCCTGGGCACGGCTGACATCGTCTGGGCGGCGGTGATCACGCTGGTGCTGGTGTACCTGACGCTAGGCTATGTGCTTGGCGGCCGGTGGGCGGATCGCTCGCCACAGCCTGTCACATTCTTCCGGCTGTTGGCCTGGACGGCGCTGGCTGCAGGGTTGGTACCGGTAGTAGCGCGTCCCCTGATGCTCAGAATGGCCTCCGCGTTTGCGCTGGCAAACCTGGATCTTGCCGTGTTAATCGTGGTGGGGCTGAGCGTGGCGATCCTGTTCGCGGTGCCGATGATATTGCTGGGATGCGTCTCGCCTTTTGTGGTCAGGCTGGCCATCTCAGATACGGCCACGGCGGGCCGGGCAGCGGGGCAGGTCTACGCTGTGTCTACCCTGGGCAGCCTGCTGGGCACCTTTGCGCCGACGCTGGTGTTGATCCCGGCAATAGGCACAGCCTGGACGTTTGGCTTATTTGCGCTGATCCTGCTAGCGGCGGCCCTGCTGGGGCTTTACCGCCTTTCCCCGCGTCGCGCCCTGCTGCACGCCTGGATGCCAGTACTGCTGTTGATCTTACTGGCGGCGGGCATCCGGGGGCCGGTCAAACCGGCGCCCGCCGGAACAACGCTGCTCTATGAGAAAGAGACTGCTTACAACTACGTGCAGGTTGTCGAGGTCAATCCGGGGATGATCGTCTCCCGCCAGCCGGCCGGGACGCGCCTGTTGATGCTCAACGAAGGGCAGGGGGTGCATTCGGTCTACCATCCAGAGCATTTGCAGACCGGCGCTACCTGGGATATGTTCCTGGCCGCGCCCTACTTTAATGACGGTGTTGACCCGGCGACCATCGACCGGATCGCGATCATCGGTCTGGCGGCGGGTACGATCGCTCAGCAATACACAGCGGTGTACGGGCCAGTTGCCATCGATGGCATCGAGATTGACCCCGGCATTGTAGAAGCCGGGCGGCGATTCTTTGGCATGACCATGCCCAATCTGAATGTGATCGTCGGCGATGGGCGTTATGGGCTGGCCCACTTGCCCGGCGGCTATGACCTGATCGCCATCGATGCTTACCGGGTCCCGTATATTCCCTGGCACCTGACTACGGTGGAGTTCTTCACAGAGGTCAGGGAAAAGCTGGCCCCGCAGGGCGTGGTGATGATCAATGTCGGGCGGGCTGCTTCCGACCGCCGTTTTGTCGATGCCATTGCTGCGACCATGCTGCAGGTCTACCCGACCGTGCAGGCCATCGATGTGCCTTATTCATTCAATACGCTGCTGGTGGGGACGCAGACCCCGACGACGGCTGATAATCTCATCCGCAACCGGCAGGCTCTACCAGCGGACGCCCATCCACTGTTGCGGGATACCCTGACGCTGGCCGCCGAGTCGCTGGCGGAAGTCGTGCCATCGACAACGATCTTCACTGATGAACGCGCACCGGTCGAAACGATGATCAACACCATGATTCTGGAATTTATCCTGGGGGCGGACAATCTATCTCAGATTCAGGGATAGCGGAGCGGGGGTGCTGTGTGACTGGCCGTGTGGTGTGCACTTACTGTGGATACCGAAACCGCGCTGGCGCGCCGGAATGCTGGGCCTGCGCCGCACCGTTGCCGCCTGCCAGGACGGATGACGCCCTGCGGACAACGACGGTGCTGCCGGAGGGGATAACGCCACCCGAAAAGACCCGCCAGGTTCCTCCGGAACCGCCTCACAATGAACCGCGCTGGGGCGAGGCGCGCATTGACGAGCATACTCAGGTCGTGGCGGTCGTGATCCCCGGCGGTGAAACGCTCAAACTGGATGTCCAGCAGACAGGCACGTTGATCCTGGGGCGCCTGGCCGGGCCAGACCTGCCGATGCCACACCTCGATCTTTCACCGTATGGGGCGGCGGAGATGGGTGTTTCCAGGGAGCATCTCCAGCTGGGGCTAAAGGATTATTCGCTGTATGTGACCGACCTGGGCAGCACCAACGGCACGTTTCTCAACGGGCTGCGGGTGATGCCCAACCAGCCCCGCATTGTACGCGACAGGGATGAAATCCGCCTGGGACAGCTCAAGCTACAGATCCATTTTCTCCAGCCGGAGGGCCATCACGAATAGCGGCCTCTGCGCAGGTGGAATCACCGACAGTCCTAGAAGACCAGCTGATCGTACAGCAGTTCCTGGCTCAGTTCCTTGACCACGGTCTCCCGCGAGCGCAGGGTCAGGGAAGCCGCTGATACACCCAGCCGCAACGCTTCATCCAGCGGGACCTCATGGAGCAGTCCGAAAATCACACCAGCCGTCAGGGCATCACCGGCGCCGGTTTCATCAACAACTTCGGTGCGAATTGCCGGGATCAGGCCGCGGTCGCTGCCGCTGGCGTAAGCCAGGCCATGCACGCCCAGCGTTACCACTGCGATGCGTACGCCGCGTTCCAGCAGGAACTGGGCCGCGCTGAGGGCAGTTTCGGGGGTGTAGGTCAGGCTTGAGCGTCCCCAGAGCACCGCCGCTTCCATCAGGTTAGGGGTGATCATCATGATGCGGTTCAGGAATGGCCGCAGCCGCACCGCCAGCGACGGGGTGGTGGGATCGGCGCAGACTGGCACGCGATACTTGGCGGCCAGGTCGAACAGCGTAACCAGCGTCCGATCCTCCAGGTTAGCGTCGATAATGATCATCTGGGCAGGAGGAAACAGTGTTTCGTGTTCCAGCAGGTAAGCCGCATTGATGGTACTGGTGATGGTGTAGTCGTTGACCGCCATGCTCAGTTGACCATCAGGGGTCAGAATGGCCATATAGTGGCCAGTGTTCTCACCGGGGACGATCTTTACATGCGAGATGTCAATGCCAGCTTCAGCGCAGCGATCCAGCACCCGGCGGCCCGGTGCATCATCGCCAACGGCGGAAAGTAGCAGGGTGGGTACTTCCAGGCGGGCGAGATTCTCGGCGATGTTGCGTGCGACGCCGCCGACGCTGCTGCGAATGCGACCGGGCACCGAAGCGCCGCTGACAGGGTTGTAGTCTGGTCGCCCTTTGACATCAATGCCTGCCGAGCCAACGACCAGCACGTATTCGCCATGTTCAAACGTGAAGCTCATGGTGGTACTCCCTGGATTTTGCAGCGGCGGGCGACGCCTGGATCCGGCACAGGTACGTTCAGCAGTGTAACATACTTCGGCGATATTCCAAGACTGGCACCTTTCAGGATACAGACAGAGCCTGGCAGCGGCGCCGGCTGGCAGCGCCGGAGAGCGAAGCAGCGCGAGATAAGCACCGCCGGGGGACGCGCCTGTTCCCCTGCTTTCTGGGTGCTCAGACCAGTGAGGAAACTACCGCTCATGGCCGGGTCGAGGGGGCGCTGATGGGCCGGGTAGTACTCAGGAGCAAAGATGCCGGATCTTCAGACGAGTGAGGCAGGCTGGTCCAGGCGATGGTCAGATGCCGGTCGCGATCGGCGGAGAGGTTCAGGCCGCCGATCGCGCCAGGGGCAGTCGCTACGTTCTGGTACGCTGCCAGCACCCCCCCCTGGAAGTATCCGATGATCAGACGCCGATCGGCAGTGAAGGCGACCGGTAGCACCTCATGTTGTCCCTGAACAGGGTATGCCCCGCCTGCAGGCAGATTTGCCGGATCAGCCACATCGCCTGCCACCAGGGCGGGGCCGGTATTGAAGCCGGTGGTGAAGGAGCCGGATGTGGCTGATGCTGCTGCCGGGAAGCGCACCAGCAGCGGCGCAACATTAGCGGGCAGACTGCTTTCTCCACCCGAAAGGGGGAACGAGTAGACTTCTGTTTGGGCCGCGTAGTTGCGGGCATCGCGGCGGTTGACAAACAGGTAGCCGAACGAGCGGTCCAGACCAAGGGCGACTGATTCGATATACAGCGCCGGGTCAGACAAGGTCGCGCGGCCAATGATCACCGGCTTGCCTGGTTCCTGCCACGGCAACACCGATTCCGATATCTGTATCACCACGTCGCGGCTGTCAGCCGGATTGTGAGGGCTGTCCGGAAGGGCCAGCCAGGCCATTACCCAGCGTCCTTCCGCCGTGCGGGCCAGGGCCGGGTATTCAGCGCTGGGGGCAACAAGTGGCGCTGGCCCGGCCAGGGGGCGACTCTGTGCGTCAAGTTGCTGGCCGTACAGGACTGGCCGATCGCCGCCGGTGGCTACCCACAGGATGATGACCCCGCCGCTGCCATCCAGTGCGGCTGCTGACGAACCGGTAGCATCTGCGGTCACCGGCATTGGCCCGCGCGATAACGTACTGTCTGCCTGGAGGTGAGCGGAGAAAAGGTGAGTTTGCTCAAAGGAGTCTACCTCGTTCCACAGCAGATGCCACTCGCCGTCAGTTGCTGGGAGTAGAACCGGCGCCCAGGGCTGGCGGTCGGTGAGCAACGGCGAGGGCGTGGCAGATGCCTGTTCTGGCCAGACCTGGCGGGCGAACAGCGTACTGGCATCCGCCCATGCCGCCAGCCAGGCCTGACCGTTCCAGGCTGCCGCTGGCGCGTCCAGACGGCGGGCCTGGCCAATGAGCAGCCCGTCAGACCACGGAGCGATTCCGGGGTAAGGGGGCGGCGCTGGCTGGCAAGCCATCAGAACGAGGATTGCCAGCAGGATAGCGAGGAAGGTCGTGAGTATCCGGATCATGCCGTCCTTTGCGTTCGGGACATATGGTACTACAGGCTACTTGAAAGATTGTCCTGACGTGCTATTGTAGTGTTGAGCCTGTCTGAAGGCTCAAGGTTTCGTATACGCACGAGCAATCTACAGAGCACTACCATGTTAACCTTGCCCCCCAAGAACACCAAAGGCGATACCGTGCTGTTGAGCGAGCGCGTCCATCCGATGCTGCAACAGAGCGGCACGCCACCCAGGACCGGTATACTCGCCCCACCATGGCGTCTGCTGTTGCATCTTGGCGGCGATCATCATACAACGATCGGGCTGGAAGTCCGCGAGCATGTGGTCATCGGTCGGCGGGACCCCCTGGCAGGTTTCACACCCGATCTGGATCTGACGTCTTATGGTGGCAAAGAGCATGGGGTTTCCCGCCGCCATGCGGTTATCGTGCAGGATGAGGCGGCACTGTACGTCAAAGATCTGAACACCACTAACGGTACCCGGATCAATGGCTTTCAGCTGGAACCAGAACGCCTGTATCGCCTGCGTGACGGCGATGAACTGGAACTGGGGCGGCTCCGGATGATCGTCCGCTTTGTGCGCGCGCCCTACTAATCGCTGGCGGCAAGGGTACGGGAAAACAGGAACGCCCGCCCGGTCTGATTGAGCCGGACGGGCGTTTTGTCTGTTATGAGGCATGTGACCCTATGAGGCCACCGCCGCCTCGGTGCTCACGGCAGCCGGTTCAGGGCTGCTGCGCATGATGTTCTCGAACTCCTCGCGGTCAATCGTTTCGCGCTCCAGCAGGGTCTGGCTGACCCGGATCAGCTTGGCACGGTGTTCCTGGAGGATGGATTTGGCACGCAGGTATGCGTGATCCAGGATGCGGCGCACTTCCTGGTCGATCTGCACCGCGGCCTCTTCGCTGTAATTGCGCTGCTCCATCAGGTCACGGCCCAGGAAGATGTTGCCAGCCTGTTCGCCAAAGGTGCGCAGACCCAGCTTTTCGCTCATGCCGTAGCGGGTGACCATCGCCCGCGCGATCTGAGTAGCGCGTTCCAGATCATTGGCGGCGCCAGTAGTGATCCGGTTGAAGGTGATTTCTTCCGCGGCCCGCCCAGCCAGCAGGCCGGCAATCTGATCCTCAAACTTCTCCCGGCTGACGAGCATGCTGTCTTCTTCGGGCAGGCTCATGGTATAGCCGCCCGCCTGGCCGCGCGGGATGATCGTGATCTTGTGCACAGGATCAGCTTCCGGCAGGAAGTGCATGACCACGGCATGACCGGCCTCGTGATAGGCGACGATCTCGCGTTCCTTGGGCTGGATCACCCGGCTGCGGCGCTCCGGGCCAGCGATGATCCGTTCCATGGCCTCCTGGAATTCACGCATGCCGATGGTCCGCTTGTTGCGGCGGGCGGCCAGGATAGCCGCTTCGTTGACCAGATTCTCAATATCTGCCCCGGCAAAGCCTGGCGTTAGTCTGGCCAGCGCATCCAGGTCAACGTCGGAAGCCAGTGGCTTGCCTTTGGTGTGCACGCGCAGGATAGCCTCGCGCCCTTTGACGTCTGGCCGGTCCAGCATGACCTTGCGGTCAAAGCGGCCCGGACGCAACAACGCCGGGTCAAGCACATCAGGCCGGTTGGTGGCAGCCATGACAATCACGTTGGTGCCTGTCTCGAAGCCATCCATTTCCGTCAGTATCTGGTTAAGCGTTTGCTCGCGCTCGTCGTGACCGCCGCCCAGGCCGGTCCCGCGCTGGCGACCAACGGCATCGATCTCATCGACGAAGACAATGGCCGGCGCTTCTTTCTTGGCCCGGTCAAAGAGGTCGCGCACCCGGCTGGCGCCCACGCCGACGAACATCTCTACAAATTCCGAGCCGGAGATGCTGAAGAATGGCACACCCGCCTCCCCGGCGACAGCGCGGGCCATGAGCGTCTTGCCGGTGCCGGGCGGACCAACCATCAGGACGCCTTTGGGAATGCGTGCGCCAAGCTGGATGAACTTATCCGGCTCCCGGAGGAATTCGACAATCTCCTGAAGCTCCTGCTTGGCCTCATCTGCGCCGGCGACATCGTTGAAGGTGACGGTGGGGCGCTCCATATCACGGGCGACACGCGCCCGGCTACGCCCAAAGCCCAGCGTCTGGTCCTGTCCAATGCGCACGGTGCGAACCATTCGCCAGACCAGAAAGCCCAACAAAGCAGTTGGCAGCAGCAAAGGAATCAGGCTCAACAGTAGCGAGCCAAACGTATCGCCGGACTGGATGGCAATATCCAGGCTCTGGATGCGCTCATCAGGGATGCCCAGGCCGTGCAACGTTTCGTAAATGCTGCTGGCGCGCTCCTTGCGGCTGGCGATGACGCTGCCATCCCGCAACTCGGCCAGAATGTCGGTCTCGGCCCGCACTACCAGACGGGTGACACTCCCGCTTTTGATAGCGTCCGCCAGCTGGCTGAGCGAGACTTCATTGCTCACGGATGTCCCGCTGGCCAGGAATTGCAGGCCCAACATCAAGAGCAAGCCAAGGCCCAGGAATATCCAGATCCGTGACGACATCATCGGCCCGCTATGCTGAGGCTCGTTGGGGTTCTTGTCCACAGTTGTATCCTTCCGGAAAGCAGTAAACGTTATCCAGTTTTTGGGCTTTGAATATGCGCCTACTGACTATACCTCGTGACTATACCGCAACTCTATTAGATATGTATAGGATGCACCTGAATGGCTGATGAGTAATCCGGACGCCCCGGCTCGCCCTGCGAAATGGTGGCTGATGCTATAATGGGTTTCACTGACGTGGTTAGGCCTATGCGCCTGGCGAAGGAGCGGTGCTGTGGCTTCTCGAATCCGTATGGTGGTCTTTGTCCTGATCTGCAGCTTGCTCTCCAGTAGCGGCCTGGGTCTGGCTGCCCCGTCCCGGCAGGGTGATGTCGCGGCGCTGCTGCTGGCAGCGCGTACTGACCTGGAGACGCTGGCCAACGATCGCCTGGGTGAGGGTATCCGCCCGGTCATCTGGACGAACTCGTTTGATGTTAGGGCGGAGTCCTTCGCCCTGGACCTGCGCCTGGACCTAGAGACGCTGGCCGGGACGCTCCTGGGGCCGGATCGCCGGCCGGCTGACTGGTTTGGCGCTCAGGCGGGCACGCCGTGGCTGGTGGCCCGCGATATCCGGCATGATCTGGAGGCGCTGGCCGATAGCCAGCTAGGCCCCGGTGTCCGACCGTCGCTGTGGATTGGCGGCGATCCGCTGATGCGCTGCTCCCGCAAGGAACAGGCGCTGGCGTTGTGGTTCCAGCGCACCAACCTGGCCTACTCGCTTCCAGCGCCGCAGCCCGGCATTGACTACTGCACCCTGCTGGCCCAGCAGAATGCCCTGTTTGTGGAACTGACCGTGCAACAGCAGGCCCAACCAAGCGGCGATCTCCGCGCTGATCTCAACGCCCTCAGCCGCCGCATCTTCCGCGAGAATGTCTTCCCGATTGGCTGGACAGATGGCAAAGATAGCCTCAGCATTCGCCAGGATATGGAACTCTTGAAGGTTGCCTCCAGCCAGGTCGGGAATCCGGTACCGGAAGATCGCTGGTACGGCCAGCAGACATTCGGCACGGACTGGCAGATCGCGCGGGCTATCCGGCACGATCTGGAGTTGCTGGCCGACGCTAAGCTGGGGGTAGGGGTGCGCCCGGATGGATGGACCTTCTTCGACCCGTTGATCCAGTGTTCGGAGGAGGTTCAGGCGTTTGTCCTGCTGCTGGGCAAGGAGACCAGCGCCGAGGACAGTGTGTCGCCTTCGGCGCCGGACTACTGCGATCGTGTAGTTCTGGAACTCAGCCGTTTCGTGGAGGCGCTGGCGGCGGCATCGATGCCTGTAGTGGGCGGCGGGGGACAGGCTGCGGTGAGTGAGGCGGGCGGCGCGCGCCCGGTAGCAACCGCCCTGGGCAACCTAGCGGGCGTAGCGGCTAACCCGAACGCCTATCTGGATCACGGTGCGCGAATGCGGATCGGCACCATCCCGCGGGGGACGCCTTTCCGGGCGCTGGCCCGCAGCAGTGCACCGGGTTCTAAGATGATGTATGTGACCGGCGAGGGGTTTACCGTCTGGGTGGCCTGGCCGTTCACCTCGATGACTGAGTCGGAGTATCTGAGTCTGCCATTTGCCGACGATCTCAAGTACCAGCTGCCGCAACTGCTGTGCTTTGCCACGTTTTGCACCAGTCTGGTGCGTTATGGCGACCCGCTTGGCGGCGAGATA
>JABLXG010000012.1 GCA_013178165.1 Anaerolineae bacterium | reverse complement strand
GCGTGTACCTGGCGCCGGGCTTTGGCCACCGTAGCCGCGGCCTGAAGGTTGCCTATGACCGGGGCGTCAGCTCCAGCGATCTGCACGTGACCTACACTGACCCGGTCAGCGGCAGCCAGGCGCTCACGCAGACGTTTGTCACGGTAGAAAGGGCCTAAGCCATGGCAGAGAAGAAGCGCTATGCCTTTGTGATCGACCCGGCCCGCTGCATCGATTGCCGGGCCTGCCTGGTGGCCTGCCGCGCCGAATGGAATACGCCGCCCGGCCAGACGCGCATCTGGGTGCACAGTGATGGCCCGCGCGGCACCTTCCCCAACCTGATGCAGACCTATGTTCCCGCCCAGTGCCACCACTGCGCCGATCCCTGGTGCGTGGATGCCTGCCCGACCGGGGCGACCTTCAAGCGGGAAGAAGACGGTCTTGTCTTGATCGATGAGGAAGCCTGCATCGGCTGCGGGCTGTGCGTCAATGCCTGCCCCTACCAGGCCCGCTTCCGCAATGTCGAGACGGGCAAGGCGGACAAATGCTCGGCCTGCTTCCACCGGCTGGCGGCGGGCGAGCAGCCGGCCTGCGTGGCGACCTGCATCGGCGGGGCGCGGATGTTCGGCGACCTCAACGATCCGGAGAGCACCGTCAGCAAAGCCATCGCCGGGCGGGCCGTTTACCGCCCGATCACGGATGAGGTCAACACCCAGCCAATGACGCTCTACCTGACTCCGCCGGACGCCAGCGCTGTCCAGGTCAATCCTGCACCACGCGATCCGGTGCCTGCGGAGACGTTCTGGCACACTATCGGGCTGCCGGTGGTCAAGCTGGCCATCGCGGCCACGTTTGCCGGGCAGGCGGCAGCGTTCATCGTCCAGCTCCTGAAGGGCGAAAACGAGTACGAAGACGCGTGATGGCGCGATCTTGAGATGGGGATAATCCTATGAGCCACGAAAAACTGACGCTTGAAGAACGTGAAGCCCTGCGCCAGCAAACCCTGGTCAAGCACCATACGGCTAACATCCTGACTCACTGGTTCAACGCCTTTAGCTGGTTACTGCTCCTGCCGACCGGGTTTGCCATCCTGCTGGGCAAGGCGTATCCGTTCGTTCCGCAGGCCTGGAACGACCTGGTACGCAGTATGTTCGGCGGGCTGGCTCCGCTGATCAAATGGCATGCCATCTGGGGGCAAATCTGGCTGTTTGTACTGGTCTTCAACGTGCTGTTCGGCTTCCGCAAGTACTTCATCCCCTTCGCCGCCACCCGCATGTGGATGGACAAGGATGACTGGCGCTGGCTGATGATCCGCCCGCTGCAGATGTTCGGGCTGATGAAAGACAGACCACTGCCGCCACAGGACGCCTACAACGGTGGGCAGAAGCTGTACAGCTACCTGGTGCTGATCGGCACGTTCTTCATCGGCGTGACCGGCCTGATCATGACCTACAGCGAGTTGATCCCGACCAGCCTGCAATGGCTGATCCAGTGGTCGATGCCGATCCACTTCATCGCGGTGGGCGGGGTCTTCGCCGGGGTGATCATTCATGTCTATATGGGTGCGATCATGCCGGAGGAGCGCCAGGCGTTCTTCAGTATGTTCAGCGGCAAGGTCAACGGTCTCTACGCTTACCTGCATCATCGCAAGTGGTACGAGCGCAAGATGGCCGAACAGGCTGCCTGGGAGGATCACTACCAGCGCCAGCTTGCTGCCGCGGAAGCCGCCGGCGAGGAAAGCTCCGCCGCGCCGGAGCCAGTCCCAACAGGAGGCGATCGATGAGCCGCCTGCGCCTGCTGGTGATCCTGGCCGGGCTGGTCATCCTGCTGGCCGGGTGTGCTGAGGCGGCGCCCACACCACGCCCGACCGAGCTTGTGCCGACGCCCGCGCCGGAGCCGACGCTCAACCCGGCGGGCGACGCTGCACATGGGGCCGCCCTGTTTGTCCACTGGCAATGCGCTAACTGCCATGGTGGGAATGCGGGCGGTGGAATCGGGCCATCGCTGGCGGGGACGACGATCAGCCAGGCGGCCTTCACGGCGGCGGTACGCCAGACGCGCCCGCCCAAACCTGCCTTCTCCGAGGCTGAGTTGAGCGAATCTGACGTACGCGACATCTATGTGTGGCTGCAGGGCCTGGAAGCGGCGTCCCAGACGGTTGCTCTGGAAGAAGGGAAACTGCTGGGCATCCAGGTCTATACCAGCAGCGGCTGCGATAGCTGTCATGGTGCGTTTGCTCAGGGTGGCGCAGCGCCAGCCCTGGCCGGTTACTCCTCCAGCGCTGACGCCTTCCTGGAGGCGATGCGTTCCACGACTGGCGATGTGCCGGAGCACGACCTGGAAACGCTGGGAATCGACCTGATGCGCCGCCTGTACACCTGGCTGAAGGAAGGCGCCAACCTGGCCAGCGGCTGCTGATCGCCTGGCTGCCCCGGCGGAAAGACCGTATCATCAGGGAAAGGGCGCGGCGGCGCTGCTGCGCCCTTTCGTTGCTGGTGTTGTGTGAGGAAAGGATATGGAAAGCGCACCCTCTGCGCCTCGATTCCGGCGACGCCTGCCCCGATTGCTGGCGCTGCTGCTGTTGCTGGCCCTGCTGGCGTCGCTATCGCAGGTGCGCGTGCTGTTGCCGCGGGACATCATCGAGATCGTGCCGACCAACACTGGCCAGCCGGAGCGTTGCCTGACCTGTCACCGGGGCATTGAGGCCATGAGCGCCTCCCACCCAACGGAAGCCTTTGGCTGTGTGTCCTGTCATGGCGGTGTAGCCCTGGCGACAGGCGCTGACCAGGCTCACACCGGGATGGTAGTCAACCCCGGCGCGCTGGAGCACGCCGAACAATTCTGTGGCAAGTGCCACGCCCGCCAGATTGTGACCGTGCCGCGCAGCATCCAGGCCACCTACGCCGGGGCGATCGGCTATGTGCGGCGGGCCTTTGGCCTGCAGCCAGACGATACGGCGCACTACGCTGTAGTCGGTATCGATCACCTGGAGCCGTTCAGGACCACAGCGGCGGATCCGCTGCCGCTGCAGCGCTTTGCCGCCGATTGCCTGACCTGCCACCTGCACGCGGAAGCGATCCAGGCCGACTATTTCTATCGCAGCACGGGCTGCTCCGCCTGCCACGTGCTTTACAATGATGACGGTCTGTATCGCGGCGGGGACCCGACCATCCCTGCTGACCAGCCGGGCCACCCTGCCCGCCACGAGTTCACCCTGGCCATTCCCTATACGCAGTGCAACCACTGCCACAACCGGGGTAACTTTGATCTGCGCACCATGACGTACCTGGAACGCGACGATCTGCCCGCCCCGGCGGGTCTTTCCGAGCGGGCGCGGCGGCTGCACGAGTACTACCAGCCGATCGGCCAGTTCACGCTGTGCGAGTGGGAACTGGACTGCATCGATTGCCATACCGGGCGGGAGATCATGGGCGACGCCGTGCTCTACAACAACCGCACCGCCGCCCAGTACATCCAGTGCCGGACATGCCACGGTACGCTCGATTCCCCGCCACTGGAGACCGTGATCAGCAGCGAGGAAGACCTGGGCTACATCCGGGCCAGCCTCAACCCCAACGTTGACCTGGTGCTCGGCGCGACGGTGATCGACACCGGGCGAGGGGAGACCTTCTGGCATGTCCAGAAGGAAGGGGACACCTGGATCGTGACCGGCAAGGCCAGCGGGGAGCGGTATGAGATGCCGCTGGTGATGGGTTCGGGTTGCCAGCAGCAGCCGGATCAGCAGGAAAGCCACTATTGCCATGCCTGCCATGCCTACGACCGGGAGCAACCGCTGGAATGAATCGCCGCGACTTCTTCAAACGCAGCGCCCGGGATATCCAGCGCGTCGCCCGGACGCCACAGCCGGAAGCTCAACCGCTCGCGAACCGCCCGGCAGAACGGCGGACGGCGCCGGTTGCCGGGCGGCCTGACGGGTACCAGCCAGGCGACTTGGTGCTGATCTGGGAGGCACGGGCCTGGCTGGGGCGTGACCGGCTGGGCTTCTACGCCTTCGATGCGGTTTGCCCGCACCTGGGTTGTCTGATCGCCCACGAGGGGGAGGCGCTGGTCTGCCCCTGCCATGGCAGCCGCTTCACCCCGGACGGGCAGCGGCTTTCCGGCCCGGCCCGCGCGGACCTGCCGCATTTTGAAGTCGATCTGGACGAGACCGGGCGGCTGGTCATCCGGCGCGGCACGATCGTCGATCCTGGCGAACGCTTCATCGCCTGAGCAGATGACCCGGAAAACAGAAGGCCGGCTCCCACGGGAACCGGCCTCAGCAGGCATGGCACAGTTCAGGCGCCGACGACCGCGGCGATGGCCTTGAACTCCCCGGCCAGGGCCGGGTACAGGGCGCGGTAGCGTTCGTAGTAGGGCGGATAGAGGGCGGCGTCCGCGCCGGGGGCGGCCCGCCCGGTGATCTGGATGGTCGCCCGGCAGGCCGTGTCAACATTCGGGTACAGGCCCGCGCCGACGCCAGCCAGCAGCGCCGCGCCGAAGGCCGCGCCCTCCGTCGTATTTACTGTCACCAGCTCGGCATTCAGCACGTCGGCCATGATCTGCCGCCACAGGCGGCTCCTGGCCCCGCCGCCGGAGATGCGCACCTGGCGGATTTCCCCCAGCCCGGCCCCCTGTATCAGCGCGAACATGTCCTTGAAGCCAAAGGCCACACCTTCCAGCACGGCGCGGGTCAGATGGGCGCGGGTGTGACGGACGGTCAGCCCGATCCACGCCCCACGCGCCAGCGGGTCGGGGTAAGGGGTGCGCTCGCCGGTCAGGTAGGGCAGGAAGAACAGCCCTTCGCTGCCGGCAGGGATGCCCTCGGCTTCGCTCACCAGCGTATCGAAGGCCGTGCCAGGGGCCAGGGTGTCGCGGTGCCATTGCAGGCTGCCCGCCGCGCTGAGCATCACACCCATGAAGTGCCAGCGCCCCGGTACGGCGTGGCAGAAAGCGTGCAGGCGGCCCTCCGGCTCCACCAGCGGGGCTTCCGTTGCGGCGAAGACGACGCCCGACGTACCCAGCGTCACGGCCACAATGCCCGGTTCTACTGCGCCGACGCCGACCGCCTGGGCGGACTGGTCGCCGCCACCGCCAACGATCGGTGTCCCGGCCAGCAGGCCGGTTTCCGCCGCCGCCTCCACAGAGACGCGGCTGGTGATCTGCGGGCCTTCGTAGGTTGGCGGCAGCCATTCAGCGGGGATGCCCAGTGCCGAGAGCACCTCCGGCGACCAGGTGCGCGTCTTGAGGTCGAAGAGGATCGTACCGGAGCCGTCGGCGCAGTCCATGGCTGGTTCGCCCGCCAGGCGGTAGCGGATGTAATCCTTGGGCAGCAGGATGTGCCGGCAGCGAGCGTAGACTTCCGGTTCGTTTTGCTGCACCCACAGGATTTTGGGCGCGGTGAAGCCGGTCAGGGCGTCGTTGCCTGTGATCTGGATCAGGCGCTGGCGGCCCAGCCGCCGCCGGATTTCGTCGCACTGCGGGCCGGTGCGCTGATCGTTCCACAGGATGGCCGGGCGTAGCACATGCCCATCGGCGTCAAGCATAACCAGCCCATGCATCTGCCCGGTCAGGCCGATGGCGGCGACCCGGCGGCCGTCCGCGCCGGCCCCGGCCAGCGCCTGGCGGATGCTGCTGACCATGCCGCGCCACCAGTCCCCAGGATTCTGTTCCGACCACAGTGGGCGCGGCGTGGAGAGTGTCAGCGGGGTGGAGGCGCTGCTGACCACCCGTCCGGCGGGATCGATCAGCAGGGCTTTGGCCCCGGTGGTAGAGATATCCAGTCCCAACAACAGCGGTTGATCGGTCATCAGGTCTATCCCCCGGGTATGGCAGGAAGCTCGCTTTCTTTGTACCCCAGCCGCCGCCGGAATACCAGATCAGCCCTCTTCCGACCAGGCCTCACAACAGGCAGTTCTCGCGCACCAGCCGGGCCATCTCATAGGCAAAACGGCGGATGGCGTGGATATCGCGCTGCTCTTCAGGCTGGGCGCGCCAGATGGCGATCCTCGCGCTGGGCGCATCCCACATAGGCACCATCTCCGCGGCTTCAAGCAGGTTCACGCAGTATTCCGCCGCCTCAAGAATGTCGTCGGTGGTCTTGGGCTTCTGCATGAACAGCGTGGTCTGCTCGACCCGCAGCGCCTCTTCCACCGCCTTGACGGCGCGATAGGCATGCCCTTCTTTGTTGGCGTTGACCAGAATGCGGTTTTCCGTGCGGTTGCGGAAGAAGCCAAACAGCGCAGCGATCACCGATGGGTCGCGGATAGTGCCGTCGGGGTACACCAGCCCGTGGATATCTCCCCAGAAACCTTCGCTGATCAGGTTGAAGAGGTAGAAGCCAATGTGGTGCTTGTGCAGCAGTTCCAGTTCCACCTCATAGGGATTGGCGCGGCCCACACAACCGGTTTCGGTGTTCAGGATGGGCTTCCCCCATTCTGCGCCCATGGCTTTAGCAGCAAGGATAGCGCCCTCGATCTGGCGGCGGGTGGGGAGGTAATCGTGGAAGGAGATGACATCGACCAGATCGTTGGTCGATACGCAATGCGGCACCGCCTCATGCCCAACGGTTATACAGCCGTCAGGATCGCATCGGCGCACAATCTCACACAGCCGGCGAACATAGCGGCGGATGTTGTCAAAGCGCGCCTGGTATTCCTCCGCCGGGCCGTGGTGCATGTAGTCGTTGCAGAACGGTTCGTTGATGACATCCCACATCAGGATGAAAGGTTCATCCCGGAAGCGCTCAATGAACGCCCTGGCATAGACTTCGGCGCGGGCATACCACGCTTCGTCCGGGTCGCTCCATTCGCGGATGAAGTTGCCATTCCACAGGATCGGCATACTGGACAAACCGTAGCGCCACGCTATGCGCATAAAGTGATCCAGCGCGTCAAAGTAGCTGTCGCCCTGCTGTTCCCAGGTGTCCATGTTCATCCAGAAGCGGATGGAATTCAGCTGCAATCGCTGGCAATACCCCAGTTCTCGTTCCAGCTGTTCCTGCCCGTGCTGGGGACGGGGATTGTGGCATACGCCACGGATATGCGCATAGTCTTTCAACGGTTGCATACGTCTGCCTCCGGCAAGTTCGGTCACAGGCCCTGTTGTAGTGCAATGGCAGCGGAAATGCCAAATTGCGGACGTGCCCCGGTGAGCCGCGGCACAAGATCACATCTGTAGATACGCGTATGGGACCTTTGCTACAATCACGTGAACGTTTACGCCTGTGCCTCTCTATCTTGCCTGGCTAGCGCATATCACTCCGGGTAGGCCCGCCCTGGCCTGGCAGCAACCTGTGCCGCGTAGCAGATACAGCAGGAGAAATCCATGAAACTCACAGTGATCGGTGGCGCCGGGGTACGCTCGCCGCTGCTGACGGCTTCCGCTCTGCGCTGGGCTGGCCGTATCGGCATGGACGAGCTATGCCTGATGGACATTAATGCCGAGAAGCTGGCGCTGCTGGGCGCCCTTTGCCGCTATATTGGCCAGCGTGAAGGCAGCCCGGTGCGCATTACGACAACCACCAGCGCCGATGAAGCCCTGGATGGCGCGAGCTATATCATCACCACCATCCGCGTCGGCGAGGAGCAGGGGCGCGTTCATGACGAGCGCATTGCCCTCAAGCACGGTGTGCTGGGCCAGGAGACCACTGGCCCCGGCGGCTTCGCCATGGCCATGCGCAGTATCCCGGCGATCCTCGGCTACGCCGCGCTGGCGGAAAAACGAGCACCCGGCGCATGGATCTTCAACTTCACCAATCCCGCTGGGCTGGTGACCCAGGCCTTGCGCGATCGGGGTTTTGCCCGAACGGTTGGCATCTGCGATAGCGCCAATGGTGCGCAGCACGAAGCCGCGCGCTTCCTGGGGGTCTCGCCCGATTCGTTACAGGCTGAAGTCTTTGGCCTGAACCACCTTTCGTGGACCAGACAGCTGCTGCATGACGGGCGCGACATCCTGCCTGAGTTGCTGGCGGACGACGCCTTTCTGGCCGCGACCACGCAACGCATGTTCGATCCTGAACTGGTTCGCCACTTAGGGATGTTCCTGAACGAGTATCTGTTCTATTTCTACTATGCCGAAAAGGCGCTGGCCAGCATCCAGGCGGACGAACTGACCCGCGGTGAAGAAGTCCTGCGGCTCAACCGCCAGTTGCTGGATCGCCTGCGGGCAATTGACGTGGAGCGCCATCCTGAGGAAGGCTTACGCGCTTACCTGGCTTATGATCGCCGCCGCGCGGCAACTTACATGCACTACGCCAACCCCGCTGGCCCTTCGATGGAAGAAGCGGATATGGCGGCAGAAGGCCCGATCACGATCTCCATGGAAGGCGGCGAGGGATACGCCGGAGTGGCGCTCAAGATCATCCAGGCGCTTGAAAGCGGCGAACCGGCCCGGACGGCGCTCAATGTGCCGAACGCCGGCGCATTGGACTTCATGCGGCCTGATGATGTCGTCGAAATCTCCTGTGTCATCGAAAACGGCAGCATCCGGACCATCCCGGTTAGCGACGTGCCGGAGCACCAGCAATTGTTGATGCGCAGTATCAAGCTCTACGAACGGCGCGCGGTTGAAGCGACGCTGAATCGTTCCCGGCAGCAGGCGGTTTACGCGTTGATGGCGCATCCGCTGGTGCTCTCCTACTCGCTCGCCCGGACGCTGGTCGATGAATATCTGCTGGCCCACGCTGCTTTCGTCGGGGAGTGGCAGTAGACCTGTCACGTTCCCTGGAGGATGAACGCGATCAGGCTGGCCTCAGCGCCGGTTATCGTACGATCGTTGATCTGGATCCGTCGGGGGGACCGGCAGCCAGCGATAGCAGGTGCCCGGACGGGACGAGAAGCAGCCGGGTCAGGCAACCCGGCTGCGGGAATAGCGTTGGGGCGGTGGGCAATTTCACTGGCGGCATGGATAGGTCACCAGAGGTGCGGGTAGAGAACCGCCCTGCTGGGCCGGGAATTCCGAAGCATGGGGGTGCCATTCCGATGTGATGCTGACTCCGCCGCCCGCCGGGTGCGAGGCCCAGATCAGGAATCGGAGGTGCGGGTCAAAGAGGTGCGTTGGCGACCACACCCTGAACTGCTGGATGCCCAGCCTGCTCTGACGCTCGACGGAGGCTTCGATCTCGCGTAGCAGGTTGGTGGCAATCCCCAGCGGTCCCGCTTCCAGAATTTCTGCGCCAATGCCGATGATCAGACCCTGATAATCAATCCCCCGGCTGATGTCATCCAGGGGGATGATGTCCAGTGTGGTATCGCTGTCCAGCGCTGCCACGGTGACACTGGCAGCGCCCAGCGGCATCACGTCGTCTGCCCCGCCAAAGGTGAGTACGAAGTAGGTGTCGTTGGGGCCGCAGGCCAGGTGCTCAGACCGGGCGAAGGCCGGCGTGGTAAACAGGGTCGGGTCGGATAGCGCATCTGCTGGCGTGGACTTCCCGCTGGCTGCCAGGCTGCCGATATCCGCGCCGGACAGCCACTGACACACCCGGTCAAGGGCCGCGGCGTTGTCATACAGACCGATCGCATCATCGGCAAAAATGCCCTTGTCAGCTTCGAAGCTCCCACCGTAGAAGGATGGCGTGGCGATGAAGAGGATCTCTCCTGCGCCTTTCTGCACGTGAGCGGAGGTGATGATCTCGCCTTCCGGGCCTTCCACAGTCGATTGCACCACGTTCCGGTCACGCACGACGATGTTGTTCGCCAGCCCCTGGTTGACCGCGTCGGGAAGCCCTACCAAAAGCCCGTCCCACAGGGGGGAGAGTGTCTGCCCCTGGTGGGTGACTTGCCCTGAGAACAGGTAGCGGTAATCGGCCATGACTCCGAATCGGTCGCGCAGGACATTGTTCAGGCTGTTGTCGGACATATAGTAGAAGACGAACAACCAGACGACCCTGCCCCCGGCAGAGACAAACTGATCCACTCTGGTCGCCAGGGTATCAAAGTGACCTTCGCCACTGTCGTTGATGATGATCAGGGCGTCTGTGGCCGGATCCAGCAAGGCAATCCGGTCGGCCACAGCACTGAGATCATTACGGTGGCTGGAAGGGAGCAGGTGAAGGTCGCACCCCAGCTGAAAGCCCGCCGCTTCGATGCGCTTGTAATAGTCGCTCCAGCGCGCTGTGACATAGATGGATTTCCCTGTGCCTCCTTGCGCCCCGACTGTCGTGGCGCTCAGCGCGGTTGCCGCCAGAGCGAGCACAACCACCAGCAGGAATGTCCTGCGCATACCACCTGTATCCTTTCGAGAGGATGTTTCAGGCCCCGCCTGTCATCATAGGCGTTCACTGTGGCGCGCAACCGCATGAGGCCCGCGCCCCGGTCACCGGACTGTGTACGCCACCGGCGCACGGCAGGGCAGCGGAGATGGGGGATGAGCCGCCAGCTGGCCGCCGGGTAGTGGACAGCGGCGCATTTTGGGCTACAGTTCGGGTATAGCGTTCTTGCCGCAGTGATCACCCAGGAGGGGAACCGGAAAGATGGTCGGGCAACCTGCTATCTACCAGGCGCGTCGCCAAGCTTTGCTCTCAACAGTCAGCTCCAGCAGCCTGATTCTGATCGATTCCGCCGGGACGGCGCCCAACCCTGTGCTCGCCGACCGCAACCTGTGCTACCTGACCGGCTATAGAGGGCGCGACGCGATCCTGTTGCTGGCGCCGGGCGGGATCATGGTCGAGCACGATGAAACGCGCGGCGGCCCGGAACTAGCGCGGGGGCGGCGTGTCTGCGAAATCCTGTTTGTCAGGGAACAGGAAGCGCATCAGGCGTTCATGGACGGTCATCAGGCCACGTTTGAGGACATCAAGGCGCAAAGCGGTGTGGAGCGGGTTTATCCGCTTTCCCGCCTGGACGCCATCCTCAGCCGGGCGTTGATGGATGCCGGGGAACTCTGGATCAACGTCCCCGGCGCGCCGCCGCTGGATCGACCGCTGTCGCCGTACCTGGCGTATGTTGAGCGCCTGCGGGAGCGTTTCAGCTGGGTGCAGGTCAGGAACATCGCCAGGCAGATCCATAACCTGCGGTTTGTCAAAGACGCGGGGGAAATCGCGGCCTTGCGGCAGGCGTTTGCCGCCCAGAGCGAGATCTTTGAAGCGATCATGCGCGCTCTAAAGCCCGGCGAGAATGAATCGCTTGGCCAGGCGGTGCTGGAATACGAGGTCGGGCGGCGGGGCAAACGGTATCGCTCCATGGCAGCGGAAGCCTACGAGGCTGGCATCGTGGTTGCCAGCGGTCCCAATAGCCTGATCCCGCACTATATGGCCAACAGCCGCGATATTCAGGATGGCGATCTGGTGCTGATCGACGGCTGCATCAGTTATGACGGCTACTATGCGGACATTACCCGCACTTTCCCGGCTAACGGCCGCTTTACCCCCCGCCAGCGGGAAATCTACAGCATTGTGCTGGAGGCTCAGCATGCGGCCTTTGAAGTGCTCAGGCCAGGCGCGACCATCCTGCAGGCTCACCGCGCCATCTATGACGTCTTCAAGCGCTACGGCGTGGAGCAGTACAGCTATGGCAACTGCGGCCATTCGATCGGGCTGACCATTCATGACCCGCATGGCCGCTTTCAGGACGACCGCGAGCAACCGCTTGAACCGGGTGTCGTCCTGGTGATCGAGCCGTTCCTGATGATGCGCGATGATGGCTTCGGCGTGCGTATCGAAGACGGCGTGGTGATCACCGAGCATGGGCACGAACTGCTGCCTGGCCCGGTCAAGGAGATCGACGCCGTCGAGGCGCTCTGCCAGCGTTAGGGGGGGGACAACACCAGGGCAGCCGATGACACACCCCGGCTGCCCTGGCAGGTGGCCTGTTATGGCTGCGCTAGCCCATTGGCACCCAGACCCGCATCGGACCGGTTCCCCGGTTGCCCCACTGGTGGTAGGGGACAAAGTGCAGTTCCACCGGGCGGCGCGGCAGAACGCTGGCGACATGGTGCGGCAGGTAGAGCCGGTTTTCCCAGGCGCTCAGGTCAGGCAGGAAGCCGTACCCGCTGATCAGCACGGTGCCGTCCAGCAGATCGGGACGCGGTTCCACCTGAAAGGCCGTATTGGGATCAAGCTGGGCCTGCAGCACGTTGGTTGCTTCAGGCTGGTCGACCCCTTCCAGGCAATATACCAGCGGCCCGCGCTCCAGGGCCAGCGCCCCACGGCTGGATGACACGTACGGGTGAGCGCGCATGAGCCGTGGAACCATTGGCAGATCCAGCGCGATTACATCGCCGCTCTGCCAGCGCTGCGCCAGGAGCAGGTAGCCTTCCTCAAGCGCGGCCTCGACAGGCTGGCCGTTTAGCTGCACCTGTGGAGCACTGCACCAGTCCGGGATGCGCAGCCGCAGCCGCCAATCGCCGCTTCCAGCATCATCGACCGTGATCCTGACCGCTCCATCCCAGGGATAGGCTGTCTCCATTGTCAGGTGAAGCGGCCCTGCCTCCGGGATGTCGGCGGCGATGGCGGCCCCGGCGTATTGGTGCACCTGCAGCTCCCCGGCGCTGACCGTGACCAGGTAGCGGTTGAGCGAAGCGATCAGGCGCATGACGTTGGGCGGGCAGCAGGCACATTGGAACCACGGCTGGCGGACATGCGCTTCCCGTACAAACAACGGGTTGACGTAGAAGAAGGTCCGGCCATCCAGCGAAACGCCGCTCAGAAAACCGTTATAAAGGGTGCGCTCGATCAGTGCGGCGTAACGCGCCTGGCCGGTGATCCGCAACATGCGCCAGTTCCACATGATGCTGGCGATGGCCGCGCAGGTCTCGCAGTAGCCGGTGTCATCGGGGAGTTCATAGGGTTCGCCAAAAGCTTCGTCGAAATGGCGGGCACCAGCGCCGCCGGTGATGTACATCTTGTGGCTGGTGAAGTCATGCCATTGCCGATGCAGGGCATCCAGCAGCGCCTGTTCGCCGGTTTCCAGGTAGAGATCGGCCATGCCGGAAGTCAGGTATATGGCGCGGACGGCGTGGCCTTCTACGCGGTCGTTGTCGCGCACCGGAACGCGATCCTGGTAGTAGGAGGGGCTGAAGTAAGCCCAGCCTTTCATCGTGTTCTTGCCGCGCTCGTTGATGAAGAACTCCGCCAGAGCCAGGTAGCGGATCTCACCTGTCTCGCGGTACAGCTCGATCAGGGCCAGTTCCACGCCCTGGTGGCCGGGAGCTTCCTCCCGCTTGCCCTTGCCAAACACGGTATCAATGTGATCGGCAAAGCGGCAGGCGATATCCAGCAGCCGCCGGCTGCCGGTGGCGCGGTGATGGGCCACGGCGGCCTCGATCAGGTGCCCGGCGCAATATAGCTCATGATCATGCGCCTCGTTCGTCCAGCGGTTTTCCGGCTTGAATTTGATCTGGTAGTAGCTGTTGATGTACCCGTCTTCCATCTGGGCGGCGGCGATGAGATCGATGGCGGCATCGACCTGCTGGCGGAGAGCCGGATCGTCGGCTTTGGCCAGTTCGTAAGAGGCCGCCTCCAGCCACTTGTAGACGTCTGAATCCTGAAAGCGCATCCCGCGATGCTCACCGGATTTCATGCCAGCAGCGATGCGCAGATTGTCCAGCGCTCCGGATTCCTCCAGCATGGCAAAGCCATGGGGCAGGCTATTGTGGCGGTTGACGGCCTGTTTGCCCTTCCAGAATCCGGCCTGGATATCCACGGCGGTCAGGGGCAGCGCGTGCAGGCGCTCAAAATGACTCACATGCGTATGACCGGGTAGGGTGACCATGTACCTCATCCTTCACGAATAGAGGCAACTACGATTACTATACAGGCAAGATTGCAGCCATGACTACGGGGCAACCGCGCACAATTTCAGCACTAATCCGACTTAAGGCTGGCGAGACGAATTGCCCGGTCAGCCGGGCGGCTGCCGGATAGGGGGAAAGCGCCGCCGGGGCGCGCCTACTGGGTATTGACGTGCATGTGGGCGTACTGCTTGCGGTAAGCCCGCGGGGTGCTGTGCATCAACCGTTGGAAGACGCGCCGGAAATAGTTGGTGTCAGTATAGCCGCAGGCCTTGGCGATCTCTTCGACGATCATGTCTGTGTCAAGCAGGTAGCGACAGGCGACCTTGATCCGGCGGCGGTGGATGGCTTCCGTCAGCGTACAGCCGTAGGTTTTGCGGTAAACCCGCCCCAGGTAGTCGGCGTTGTACCCTAACGCTTTGGCCACATCGCCGGCGGTGATCGGTTGGTCGTAGTTGAGCCGGACGAAGGTATGGGCGCGGGTGGCCAGCAGACTGGTCGAGTCGGAATTCTCCTTGCCGGGGCTGGTGTGCCGGGCAACTTCCAGCAGCATCAGCATGGTCAGCCAGTTCGCCTGGCTCTGCTGCAACTGCCCGGTTTCCTGTTCGTCCAGGAAGTACCGGAAGAGGTACTCCAGCCGATCCGGGCGCTCCACCTGTTTGACCTGGGGAATCTCAACGACAGCGTCAGCGGTCTCCGGACAGGGGAAATCCGGCGTAATTTCGAAGTGAATCCAGTAAAACTCCAGGTTAGGCGGCATATCCCCGACACTGCCGTGGCGTTTCCGCGGTTGCAGGTGCAGGGTCTGGCCTTCGGAGAGGGAAAAGACATGGTCATCTTCCCACATCTCCAGCGTGCCGCGCTTGATGAAGATCAATTCGTGGGAGAAGATGACGCGGGTGGGGTGCCTGCCATTGCCGCGTGAAATGAACAGTCCAGCGTTCTGCGCCCTGATGGGGCAATTCCTGCTCAGCCGCAGCATATCCCCCCTCCGGGGGCTAAAGTCGGTTTTGTGCTGATATTATACGTATTCGCTTGTAGTCAAGCAATTGAAAGCTCCCTAGAATGATCATTGGGGGAAGGTCGAAGTTGACATTGAGGGTGATACCTGCTGCTCGTGCAGACAGGGCATAAGTGTCCGCCCTGGCGGCGATTCTGCGGTCAGGACCCTGATTTTTCCCCCAGTCGGTGGCTGTTCAGGCGTCTATCCGGCACTGTTACATGCCAGAGCAGGATGTTTGTGGATAGGCTCCTGGTTGGTTCCGGGGGCGTCTGCCTGCCCCCATGGTGAAGGGAAAAGCGGCAGTGACAGCCACAGGAGAGTGCGTCCCGCTTCAAAGCAGCCTTCCGGGGCGAATCTGGCGCGTGCAGCAACCGGCACGCTTTCCGGCCTGGCAGCTGGCAGTCAGGCCGGGCGTCCCCGTTTGTGACTTCCCTGGTGTGTGGTGTGAAACGTGCATCGCGGTGATGCACAGAGCGCGTGCCCTGCCCGGCACGCATCCGTCCGGTTTCAGCGCACCTAGCATGAGTTAAGGAGAAGAGGGATGGCCAGGACAAGATTGTCTCGTCGCGACTTCATCAAGCTGATGGGAGTTTCGGCGGCGTCGGCTGCGGCCGGGACGCAATTCCTCAGGGGCGGTCCGGTCTTTGCGGCGCCCAACCGACAAGGCCCTACCACGATCACCTTCATGGGGTGGGGCGACGTGGCAGAAGATGAAGGGGTGCGGGCCGCCATCGCGGTGTTTGAGGCCGAGCAGGATGAAGTCCGCGTCACCTGGATGCATACGCCAGATAACTACAATGAGAAGCTGCTGGCGAATGTCGCCGCCGGGACGCCGCCTGATACTGCTTTCATCAGCCAGTCGCAATTCAGGACACTGGTGCATGACGGCCTGACTACCGACATCACCGACTTTGTCATGAGCGATCCGCTGCTGAGCCAGGAAAACTACTTCGTTCAGCCGCAGGAGACGCAACGCTGCACCGACGAAAACGGTCGCTGGCACGGGATTGGCTCCACCTGGACGGCCAATCACCTGTTCATTAACAAAGACCTTTTTGAGGAAGCGGGCATCGAACCCCCTGATTTTGATGATGACAAGATCTGGGACTGGGATACCTTCCTGGAAGCCGCGCGCCTGCTGACCAAGGATGCCAATGGCCGCCACCCCGGCGATGCCGGCTTTGATCTCGACAATGTCGTTCAGTGGGGCTTCTACTACGACACGAGCTGGTGGATGACCTTCGACCAGCTGGCCAAGGTCAACGGCGGTGCGCTCTCGGATGGCCAGCTGCTGACGCTGGACACCCCGGAGGCGCTGGCCGGCATCCAGGCCTTTGCCGACCTGATTCATGTCCATCACGTCATGCCGCAGGCGGTGTTCTTCAACGAGCTGGGCATGAGCGCCACGCAGATGCTCGATACCCGGCGTCTGGCTATGGTGCTGGATGGCTCGTGGGCGCTGTCCTACATGTATGTCGTGCCGTCGCTGGGTGTAGGGCCGGTGCCGGTGCTCAGCCCCAATGGGCAGGCCTCCGGCCAGGGTCACCTGCACTGCATCCTGAAGGGCACTCAGAAGGTCGAAGCGTCCTGGAAGTGGTTGCGCTTCCTGGCGACGCCGTTCTACCAGACCCATTTCTGCAAGCTGGGCCTGTGGATCCCCAACCAGACTGCCATGCTGACGGAAGAGGGCATGGACGAGTGGATCACGGAGGGCATGCACCCGGCCAACTATCGCAAGTTCGTGTCCGAGTACATCCCCAAGCACATGAGTCCGACCCTGGTTCCGGCGGGCTTCCCACGCGCGCAGTCGATCTTCTACCCGGCGCTGGAGCGGGTCATGAATGGCGAAGGCCCAGCTGCAGAGCTGATCCCGCCTGCCGTTGCGGAAGCGAACGCCATCCTGACTGCAGAGTACATCAACGCCTAGCGGCAGTGTAAAAGAAGCAACGGGGAAGAAGCGGGCCTGAGGATTAGCCCCTTCTTCCCCCTCTTATTGGCCTTACAGCCAGGAATACCCACCATGACCGCGACCAGTTCTACTGCACCCACAGCCGGAGGCAGGCCAGCAGGTGGTTTCGGTTGGTTACAAAACCTGACGCTGTCCCAGCGGCGGACAATCACCGGCTACCTGTTCATTTCGCCGTTTATCCTGGGGTTCTTCCTGTTCTTCATCCTCCCGGCGCTGACAGCGGTGTATCTGGTTTTCACCCGCTGGAACATGATTGCGGAGCCGCAATTCGTTGGGCTGAAGAATTTTGAGGATCTGGCCAAAGACGCCTTGTTCTGGCAGTCGCTTAAGGTCACCTCGATTTATACGTTTGCCTCGGTGCCGCTGGGGCTGACAATGAGCTTTCTGCTGGCGTTGCTGATCAACACCAAGATTCGCGGCATCGCTTTTTTCCGGACGATCTACTACCTGCCCAGTATTGTGCCGGCGGTAGCCAATGCCGTGCTGTGGGCCTGGATCTTCAATACCGAGTTCGGCCTGCTGAATGTCGTCCTCAGGGCGATCGGCCTGAACAAGGTCAAGTGGCTACAGGAGCCGGGCTGGGCGCTGGTGGCGATGATCGTCATGAGCCTGTGGGGCGTGGGCAGCGCCATGATCGTCTTTCTGGCTGGCCTGCAGGGCATCCCGGATATCTACTACGAAGCTGCGGAGATCGATGGGGCTGGCCGCTGGCAGAAATTGCGTTACATCACCATCCCGGTGATGTCGCCGGTGATTTTCTTCAACCTGATCATGGGCATCATCGGCTCATTCCAGGTGTTTACCGCCGGTTTCCTGATCACGGACGGCGGCCCGCAGAACGGCACGCTGTTCCTGGTGCTATACATTTACCGCAACGCCTTTGAGTACCTCAATATGGGGTACGCTGCCGTGCTGTCCTGGGTGCTGTTTGGCATCATTGCCATCTTCACCTTCCTGGTTTTCAAGTACTACGGCAGTCAGGTTTACTACGAGAATGTATGACATGGGAAACAGCATGAGCACAACGATCTCCACCCGGACGGCGCAGGCACACTTCAGGGAGAAGTACCTCAGCGTCGATTTTATCTGGCGGCTGGCCACGATCGCGATCCTGATCGCGGTTGCGATTGTGATGTTTTTGCCGTTTGTCTGGCTGGTGAGCAGCTCGCTCAAGCAACAGCACCAGATTTTCCAGTACCCACCCCAGTGGATCCCTAACCCGGTGCAATGGGACAACTACGTCAACGCGCTGACCTACAAGCCGTTTCACCTCTACCTGCGCAACAGCCTGCTGATCATTATCCTGAATGAGATTGCCACGCTGGGGACGGCCTCGCTGTGCGCCTATGGCTTCGCCCGGCTGCGCTTTCCGGGCCGCGATTTCTGGTTCGCTATTGTCATCGGCACGATGATCATGCCGTACGTGGTGCTGGTCGTGCCGACCTTCATCCTGTTTTCGCGCCTGGGCTGGGTGGATACCTTCCTGCCGCTGACTGTCCCGCAATTCTTTGGTGGGGGATCGTTCTACATCTTCCTGCTGCGCCAGTTCTTCCGCACCATCCCGGAGGAGCTTTCCGATGCTGCCCGTATCGACGGGGCTGGCGAGTTCGAGATCTTCTGGCGGATCATGTTGCCGCTGGCCAAGCCGCCACTGATTACGGTGGGTATCTTCACTTTCCTGGGATCGTGGAACGATTTCTTCGGCCCGTTGATCTATCTCAATTCGCCGGACAAGTTCACAGTAGCGGTCGGTCTGGCCACCTTCCGCAGTGTGCTGGCCACCCGCTGGGAACTGCTCATGGCGGCCTCCACGGCCATGATTGTCCCGGTGATTATCCTGTTCTTCTTTGCCCAGCGTTACTTTATCAAAGGTATCGTCATGACCGGGCTGAAGGGATAGGCGGGACGCTGGCGGCGTAAAGACCGCCCCCGCTTGCAGGCGCTGCGGTAGGACACGGGCTGCCACATGTCCCTGTGGGGGGCAGATGGCAGCTCTGTCTTTGGTACGGGAAGACGGGTGATTCGTCTGGCTGGCGTTACCCGCGCAGGGTCATCAGGTAAGCGATCAGGTCGCTGAGGTCCTGCGGGGAAAGATAGGCGGCGTACCCGGTGAACATGCTGACGTGATAGCCGGGGATGACATGGCTGGCGGGATGGAGGATGCTTTCTTCAAGGTACTGTGCCGCAGTCATGCCGGGGATGCGCTCCGCGGCGCGGGAGGCGATCCCGGCCAGGTTTGGCGCCAGGCTAAAGCCCGCGCTGCCTGCGGCCACCTGGTGACAGGCCGAACAGGGCGGCGCGCCTTCCACGCCTATCCGGAATACCTGCTCGCCATGCGCCGGATCGCCTTCCATCGCCGGGGCCGGTCTACCTGCCAGGTGCGCCAGGAAGGTGTTTGCGCCGGAGCAGCCCATCAGAGCTAGCATAGTCAGTATCACGGTTGCGACAAAGCGTCTGGTTATCATTGTAGTCATCTTATGGGTATACAGGCGGATCATCCCTCCCCGGTTGATCCGCCTGCATTTCTAGTCGGCGCTACGTAAAAATATGAGCACCTACATGGGCAACTTGATGACTCCGCCGGTCATCCCGGGGCCGAGCGGGATGGTGCCGAAGCTGACGTACAGCGCGCCATCCGACCCCTTGGCCAGGCCAAACGGCGCTGGCAGCCCTTCAGCGACAGGTGTGGCGCCGGATGAATCGACCATGATAACCCGGCCCGGTCCGGGGCCGGCCTCACCAAAGATCACCAGTTCGACCGCGTACAGGGTATCGCCATCAAGCAGGATGTCGCTGACGGCGTTCAGGCCGCTGTAGGTGTGCACCAGCTGGCCGCCTGACCAGTGCTCGATCTTGGCCGCGCCTGGCGCCAGGCCAGCGCCCAGGAAACCGACGTACAGATCCCCGTTCGCCGCGACTTCAACCGAGGTGGGCACGGGGTTATCGGGCCACACAGCGACCAGCTGCAGGCCATCCGCCTCCGTCCAGGACAGCAGATCATTGCCCCCGGCGTCGGTGATATAGAGCGTGCCATCCGGCCCCCAGGCAATGTCGGAGACATTGGTGTCATAGCCGTTGCCATCCGGATCATTGGCGATTTCAAAGGGTTGCAGGTTGATCACGCGGCGGACCCGCAGGGTCGCTGCATCAAGTTCAACCACCGAGTCGGTCCAGAAGGCGCCAAACGCACCGGCGCCGGTGCCGCTGAAGACGACCCACAGGGAATCCCCGTGGGGAATAGCCCGGTAGACGCCGAGCGTTTCGGTTCCAGTGTTGTAGCTTGGCAGGCCGGCGACAAAGTCTGTCGCTGTGCCGTTGGCAGCGACGGAGATCACCCGCCCGCTGAGGCCCATCTTGACGGTCGATTCGCCTTCCGGACCCGGCAGGACGGCTTCTACCGTGCCACCTTCACCGGCGTCGGCGATGAGCAGGTTGCCGCTGGAGTCAAAGGCCAGGCCGCGCGGCGCACCCAGATTGGCTATCACTACTTCGCCAGGCAGGGGCGGGCCGCCCTGCGCCGATGCCTGCGCTGCTACCAGAGCCACTAACAAGATCACCGACGCCAGAACTACGATCTTACGAAACATGAAACTATGCTCCTTTGTCTTTGAAGAGAAGAGACTGTCTTTGCTGCGATGTTGCGACGATGGAACAGACACCCCCTTTGCTGACCCTGGCCAGCAGAACAAAGGCTGCGAAATCTCATATTTTAGATGAGATATATCCATTATACTGTGAATAAGCAACTTACGCAAATGACAACCCGGCAAAATCTGCGGCAACTCTGGCAGGGGGGGGAGCAGCAGCGGAGACCGGGGGGGGCCGGAAGGTCAGGTGGTCAGGAGCGGTCGGGAGATTTGACCGCTGCAGGGGGATACAGTGTCGCCAGCCGGGTGTTTATTCGCCAAGCTGAGTCCTGATCGCCGCCAGCAGCTCGTCCAGGTCGTAGGGCTTGGCGATATAATCAACTGCCCCCAGTTCCTTGCCGCGGCGGACGAAGATCGGATTGTTGTGGGCAGTCAGCAGGATCACGGGGATGGCTGCAGTCTGTGCATCCTGCCGTAAGCCGGCGATCACATCAAACCCGTTCAACATGGGCATGGTGATATCGCAGAGAATCAGGTCCGGTTTATAGCGCTTTGCGGCAAGCAGTCCTTCCCGCCCGTTATCGGCTCCGAACGCTTCATATCCCTCAAGCTTGAGGATGGTCAGGAGATCGGACTGCAGGTTTTTGTCGTCATCGATGACCAGTATCTTTTTCATAATCCCCCCTTTTCAGCGTGTGAGAGATACATGCTGATGCCGTCAGGCTTTTCTTTTCGCTGGTTGGGGAATACTCACAGTGAACGTGGTTCCGATTCCTTCCTGACTCTCGAAGGTGATGGTGCCGCCATGCAACTCGACCAGTTGCCTGACGATCGCCAGGCCCAGACCGGTGCCGGGGGTGAAGCCCACATTGGGGGCGCGATAGAACGATTCAAACATATGCGCTTTGGCATCCTCCGGGATGCCGATGCCTCGATCCTGGATGCGGAATGTCACGACGTCCGGCTCACAGTCCACAGTGAAGGTGATCGTGCTCCCTGCGGGAGAATACTTGATCGCGTTGGAAAGGAGATTGCTGAGAATATGCCATAACAGCTTGACATCCAGCAATGGAAGAACGTCAGCACCCCGGCAAGAAAAATCAATAAAGTGCGTCGCATCACTTGCCTGGCTGACTTCCGTGATGATGTCCTGGCAGCAGGTAACCAGGTCTACCGGGGCAGGGTTGCAGGTAAGCTTGCCAGATTCAGCCCGCCCGAGAACGAGGATATCATCCAGTAGCTCCACCATACGTCTGACGCTATCCCGTATCGCGGCGTACTTTTCCTGCTTCTTCTCCTGGGACAGGCGATCCCAGTAACGCTCCAGCAATGTGACCGCGCTCTGAATAACGGCCAGGGGGTTGCGCAGGTCGTGGGCAGCCATCGACAGGTAGCGCGATTTCATCTCATTCATCTTCATGGCCTGTTCCATGGCCTGGCGGAGCTGCGCTTCCAGTTGCTTGCGCAGGCTGATATCGCGCAGGGTGCATATGATGCCCGCCAGGCGTCCCCCCTGTTCGACGATGGGGGAAAGCGCGATGTCGGCGTCAAAGGTATTGCCCGATCTGGTGCATACCGCGGTGGCTTCCAACCGCCCCGGCTGGCAGGTCTCGAGGACGGCGGCGAGGGCCTGTTCCACCTGCGGCGCCTGGTCAGGCAGGAACAGCGCAACAAATGGCTGGTTCAGCATCTCTTCCACCTGACATCCGAAGGTCGCTTCAAAAGCCGGGTTGGCCTGGCTGATGGTGCCCTCCGGGCGGCACAGGATGATCACGTCGCTGCTGCTGTTGAGGATGGCCTCGGTGCGCTCTTTAGCGTGGTTGAGCTGGGCGGTGCGTTCGATGACCCGTTGTTCCAGTTCGTCTGCATAACGCTGAACCTGTTCGAAGAGCCGGGCGCGCTCGACGGCGACTGATGCCAGATCGGCAAACATCTTCAGGTGGTCAGCGTGATTCTCGTTGAAGAAGTTGGGGGTATGGCTATTCAGATTCAGGAAGCCGATCAGTTTGCCGCGCGCGTGGATGGGCGCACCGATGTGGGACCTGATCCAGCCGGTCAGCGGTTCGGGCCTCCAGTCAGCATATTGACTGGTGTCCGCGATCAGGACAGGCCGGCCGGTAACCGACATCTGCTGCAGGTTCCGGGTCTGAGACACGGGGAAGCATATGTTGTGCAGGGCGGGGGCGATCTCCGGCGGGTAGCCACGCCAGTAGACGATCCGCGCCTGGTCTTCCGTGATCAGCATGATATCGGCGGCATCGTGGGGGATGACCTGCGCGATATTCTCCAACAGGGTGGCCATCACATCTTGCAGGTCGGAAGTGCCGATCAGCGCTGCGGCAGTGGCGCGCAGGGCCTCAGTCAGCCGGTGATGTTCACGCTCGGCCTCCTCCGCCTGCCTGCGTTCGACGATTCGCCAGACCGAATCCATCAGCAGGGCAAGTTGCGTGGCGTCGGCCGGGGTATAGTCCGGTTCGCGATTACCCACCCCGGCGACCGCGACGATCTTCTCCCCGCTGAAGACCGGGACGCTCATCTGCCTGGTCAGGACGACTCCTTCTGCCGGGGAGGCCAACGGCAGCAATACTGGATTCGTGTTGACCACGACCGGCGCGCGCTGGCGGATGACCTGCTGACAGAGGTCTGTGACATCCGGCATGCCGGTGGTCGGCGCTGCGGGCATAGCGGCTGCCTGCTGCGCTTCCCCGAACCAGGTGGTCAGGGAGAAGGTCTGGCTATCTTCGTCATAAAGGCACAGGTAGCCGATCTGGCTCTCCATCAGCCGGGCAGCTTCATTCAACGCATGTTCCAGGAGTTGCTGGATGCTGGCGATGTCATTCTGGGAGAGATGGACCAGGCTTTGCAGCCGCGCTTCGTTGAGCCGCACCTGAGCCTCGGCCAGCACGCGGTCGGTGATGTCGTGAACGATGGAATAGAGCATCTTCTGGCCGTGAATCTCAATCGGCCCACTGTAGACTTCCACATTCCGGATCGTGCCGTCAGCGCGGCGATGCTTGAACAGGAAATGGTTGCGCTCCTGCGCTTTGGCGCGTTGCATCTCAGCACGTATTTCGTCCGGCGGGAGCGTATTGATCTGGTCGATTCGCATCTGGCGGAGTTCATCCCGCGTCCAGCCGTAGTAGGCGCTGGCCGCCGGGTTGGCATCGATGATCGCCCCGGTAGCCGGATCGATGATCAGCATCACGGCATGGTTGTTCTCAAAGAGGCTTCTGTAACGCTCCTCGCTCTCGCGCAACGCCTCCTCCGCCCGTTTGCGGGCGGTAGTATCCCAGATTGTCGACAACATCAGGTCGGTGCCGCGAATCGGGGTGTAGGCAGCGCTGATGTAGGTTGTTTCTTCGCCCTCACGGGTGATCGGCACATCTTCCCAGTACATGCGTTCCGGATCGCCGCTGGCAATATCTTCCAGCACGCGCTGCCGGATCGCTTCCCGGAAGGCGGCGTCCTGGTAAACGGCTTCCCAGAAGGCGTCAGGCTTGCTGAGCGCCTCCCGCGTGGTGCGGTACAACCTGACGAAGTTGTCGTTGATGTAGTCAAACGTGACGTTGGGGGTGGCGGAGTTGACGGCCACGCCGATGGGGAGGTTATCCAGAATGGTCCTGATGTATGCTTCGCTTTCCTCCAGCGCCTTTTGCGCTGCGCGCTCTTCCGTTTGATCCCGGAAGACCAGCACCACGCCGGTGATGTTGCCGTCGATATCAAAGATAGGCGCGCCGCTGTCGGCGATGGGGATTTCCCGGCCATCTCTGGCCAGTAACAGGGTGTGGTTGGCCAGCCCGACGACGATCCCTTCCTGCAGGACTCGCTGTACCGGGCTGGCGGCCGGCTGGCGTGTCTCTTCGCTGACAATCCGGAAGACCTCCTCCAGCGGTCTGCCCTGGGCTTCGTCCCGGCGCCAGCCGGTGAGCGCCTCAGCAACCGGGTTGAGCAGTTCCACCCGCCCTTCGAGGTCGGTCACGATCACGGCGTCGCCAATGCTCAGCAGCACTGCCCTGTAGCGGGCTTCACTTTCCTGGCGCGCCTTTTCCGCCCGGTAGAGATTGCGGTAATGCGCTTTTTCGTTGCGCTGCCAGATCATGCCAATCAGCATGATCGCCGTCGTCACACTCCCCAAAATCAGGCCCAGAATCAAGACAGCACGGGTATCCCATTCGGCCAGGATTTCCGCCCTGTCCACCTTGGCGACTATGTGCCAGGATGAACCCGGGATGGCCCGCAGGTAGGCGATCACGTCGACTCCGCGGTAGTCTTTCCCTTCGAAGGCGCCTTCTTCCCCCAGCACCGCTCTGACCGCCGGAACGTCCATCTCGGTCAGGGGGATGCGCAGGGTAAGCGCTGTGCCGGAGCGGTGGCGCAACTCGTTCAGGAAGAGCGCGGAGTCGCCATCCCGCCGCACGAGCAGGGTTTCGGCGCTCTGGCTGAGCGTGGGCCAGGATTGAATCAGGGGGTAGAGGTAATCAGCTGCGTTGCTGCGGAGGATCACCGCGCCTATCGGTTCAGCACTGGTTGCTCTGCTGGCGAACAGCGGGGCGATAACATCAATGTGGGGCGGCGAACCCACCGAATCGACGTGCAGGTCGGTCAACGCCGGCCGCCGCTCACGCCAGGCGGTAGCCAGGGCCTGGGCGCTCTCCCCGGGGAGGGGGGTCAGGTCTCCGCTCAGGCTCAGGCGGACGGTACCCGCTGCATCGACCAGAAGCACATCATCATAGCTGTCGTACTCCTGCAGGGCACGAAAGCGGGTGAGGAGAGCCTCAATAGCCGAGTCCTGAGGGTTGTTCATCCAATACTGCACGACTTCGCTGAAGAGGGTCTCGCTGAACGCGGCGGCGTCCGCCAGATGGTCCTGTCGCCACGCCATAATCTGGTCGACCTTCAGCCGGGCAATGGTTTGAAGTTCCTGTCTGGCCATATTCAGCAGGTGCTGGTACTGGGTGTAGTACAGCACGCCGCCCCCGGCCAGCACACCGAGCAACACCAGGACCAGAATCACCATCAGTGAACGGGAAGGCAATGGTCGAACCATATGGGGGTAGTCCTTGCAGTCAGAGCAGCGTTTGCCGGCGTAGTATGCGCCTATTCACCCCTGCCGCACCTACCGGAAGACTCGGGGCCAGTCAATCTGGCCACCATTGTTGGTTCATTGAGTCATGTTCACGCTCTCGCTAAATTAATTATTATATCTCTACAGGCGATCAAATGAAAATCGCCCCTTGTTATCTGTTCTGGGTGTTTCCGCCGCCTTTCCAGAACAGGCTACAATCACCGCCATGGACGAGACCACCATCCGCCGCCTGACGCAGCTCAACCGAGACTTCTACCGCACGGTCGGAGAGGAATTCGACCGGACACGCGGCCAACCCTGGCCCGGCTGGCTGATCCTGTGGGCACATCTGGCTGTACCGGCTGCGCCGGGCGTTTTTTCCGTGCTGGATGTCGGTTGCGGTAACGGGCGGCTGGGGCTTTTCCTGGCGGAACGGCTGCCGGCAGGTGTGGCGCTGCACTATCACGGGCTGGATACGGATGCTTCGCTGCTGGATCGGGCGGCACAGGCGCTGGCCGGGCACGGGGTCGCGCCGATTCTGGAGCAGCGCGACATCATCGCTTGCCCACCTGAGGCAGGAATTTATGATCTGGTAGCGCTGTTCGGCGTGCTGCATCATGTACCGGGGCGCGCTACGCGTCTGGCTCTGCTGCGGGCGCTGGCGGAGCGCGTCGCGCCGGGGGGGCTACTGGCCTTCACCTGCTGGCGCTTTTACGAGTACGCCCGCTTCCGGGCACGGATCGTCCCCTGGCCGGATGACCTGGCGGGGCAGGTGGAGGCGGGCGATTACCTGCTGGACTGGCGGCAGGGTGCTTCCGCTCTACGCTACTGCCACTACGTGGATGACGCCGAGCACGCCGCGTTGATCGCCGCGACCGACCTGGAAGTCGCCGCGATCTACCGTGCCGATGGGCGCAGCGGCGACTCCAACCTGTACGCGCTGCTGCGGCGGACGGCCAGCAGGTAGACCGGCCTCAGAGGATCAGGCTTCTTCCAGGTATGGCTCGCTGAGCTTGCTGCGCGTGGGCAGGGCGATGGAAAACACACTGCCGGGCAGGCGCTGCTCATCCCGGCCAGGGCTATCAACCCAGATGCGCCCGTCGTGGGCCTTGACGATCTCAGCGCAGATGGCCAGTCCCAGCCCCAGCCCGCCGCCCCGGAAGGCTACCTTGCTGGAGGCGTGGAGCTGGGTATCGCCCGCCGTGTAGAATCGCTCGAAGATCAGGGCCTGTTCCGCCTTGTCGATGCCGATGCCGGTATCCTGCACGGTGATCAGGACATGATCGCCATGCAGCATGGCCCGCAACGTGATCGTGCCACCGTCGGGCGTGTACTTGATCGCGTTGCTGAGCAGGTTAGCCAGGGCCAGCGCCAGCAGGTCGCGGTCGGCGTAGATGCGCACGCGGGCCTGGGTGGTGTCCACGATCACCCGCTGGCGGCGTTGCTCGATGGCGCGGGCGTAATCGGCCACCACCTTCTCGATCAGCGCTCCCACCTGCACCGGGTTGACGACCAGTTCGATGCGCCCGGAGGCAATCCGGCTGACCAGCAGGATTTCGTTGATCACGGCGGCCATGCGCTCGATGCCTTCCAGCAGCGTATCGACCAGAGCGGCGAACTCGCTGTCTTCCTGGGCCAGGCGGGCCACCACCGGGCTTTCCTGCAACAGGCGCCCGTAGCCGTAGATCACCGTCAGCGGGGTGCGCAACTCGTGGGAGGTCAGCTGGATGAATGCTTCCTTCATCCTGTCCAGCCGCTTGAGGTCGCTATAGGCGCGCTCCAGCTGGCGGATCTTGCTCTCCAACCGCTCGACAACTTCCTGGGAATAGGCGGTGCGGGCCTCCGCCAGGGCCTGCGGATCCACCTGATCCCGTTTCCCGGCCAGGTATTCGGCGATCTGGGCAGGGAGCGCGTCGATATCCAGCGGCTTGGCGATGTAACCGGTTAGCCCGGCGGCGATGGCCTTCTCGCGTTCACCGGTATGGGACAGGGCCGTCAGCGCGACGATCGGGGTGTGCTTGAAGTCGGGTAGCGCCCGCAGACGGGTAGTGACCTCCCGACCGGAAAGATCGGGCAGGTTGATGTCCATCAGGATCAGGTCCGGCTGGTGGATGCGGGCCATGTCGATTCCGGATAGGCCGTTAGGCGCGATGTACACCTCGTAACCGGCATGCTGCAACGTGCGCAACACCAGCAGCTGGCTACCGGCGTCATCTTCGATGTAGAGGATAGTCGGGCGTTTGCCTGCGGCCATCGCGCACGCTCCCCGGCGCTCAGTTCAGCGCCGCCAGGATGTTCTGAAGCAGCTTTTCGTCCATGGACGAGCCTTTTTGCAGCAAGGCGGCGATTTGACCGTTCAGGCGTTCCCGTTCGCAGGCGGTCAGTTCCTTGGCGGTCAGTACGATGATCGGGATGTGACGCAGGGATTCGTCGTTGTGGACAGCTTCGATCACCTGGAAGCCATCGATGCGGGGCATCATGATGTCGGTGATCACCAGATCGGGGTGTTCCTGCTGGATGCGGCGCAGTCCTTCGGCCCCATCGCGGGCGATTTCGACGGCGAAATTGCCGCGGGTTTGCAGGATGCGCTGGATCAGGCGGGCGGCATCCGGGTTGTCTTCGATGATCAGCACCCGGTTGAGGTCGCTATGCACCCCCTCCAGTGCGCTGAGCAGGCCCTCTGTTGGCAGGTTGATCCGCCCGCTGGCGGAAGCGATGTCCAGTTCGCGCTGCCACTGTTCGCCCAGGATGTGCTTTTCCACCGGCATCGCGTGGCCGGAGCAGTTGACGACCACCACATCGTCGGGGCGGATCTGGCCGCTCTGAGCCAGCTTGAACAACCCGGCGAAGGTCACGGCGGTGGCCGGTTCCACGCTGATGCCTTCCGTGCGGGCCAGGATGCGCATGGCGTTGAAGGCTTCTTCATCGGTGGCGCTCTCGGCGGCCCCGCCATAACGCTGCATGATCTCCCACAGGAGCTGGTAAGCGCGGCCCGGATTGCCGGTGCTGAGGGTGGCGATAATGGTTGCTGGCTCGTCGACCGGGGTGGCGATGGGCTGCCCGGCCTTCCAGGCGGTGACCATCGGCGCACAGCCGGCGCTCTGGATGATGCCGATCGCCGGCACACGGTCGATCAGGCCCAGGGCCTTTAGTTCCTCAAAGCCCTTGACAACCCCGATCGGCCCCATCCCCCCACTAACGCCCTGGATATACCAGTCCGGCGCCCGGCCATCAAGTTGCTCGGCCAGCTCAAAGGCCAGCGTCTTCATGCTTTCCACCGCGGCGATGGACTTGATCCCCCGATCTTCATACAGGCCCTTCTGCCGGGCGAAGCGGTTGGCGACCAGTTTGGTCTGGTCGTAGGTGCCGGTGACCTTGACCACTTCCGCGCCATACAGGGCGACCTCCCGCATTTTCTCGCTGGAAGCCAGGCTGGTCAGGAAGACCCAGAGCTTGATCCCGGCGCGGGCGGCATAGGCGGCGTAGGCCATGGCCACATTGCCGGTGCTGGCGACGACAGCTTCGGTGATGCCCATCTCGCGCATGACACTGATGGCAACCGACGCCTGGCGGTCCTTAAAGCTGTTGGTCGGCCCCTGACGTTCGTCTTTCAGGTAAAGATGGCGCAGGCCCAGCATGGCGCCAAGCTGCGGGGCAGGGATCAGCGGTGTGCCGCCCTCGCCCATGGTGACAATGTTGGCGGTATCGTGCAGCGGCAGCAGTTCGTGGTACCGCCAGATATCATGCCAGCGGCCGTCTAGGCGGCGCAGCCAGTTGCCATACTTGAGCGGTTCAAGATCGTACTCGGCGCGCAGGATATCTTCACCGCACTGCGGGCACGCTGGCATGGGACGGTTGTAAGCCATGCGGTGCCCGCAGTGCACGCAGACCAGTTCGATGTGCTTGCTACTCACGCGGCAGTCTCTCCGTTGCTGGAATGTTGACCACCCCTATTATCGCCGAGCAACGCCTGAATGTCAGCTAGCAGTTCTGCCTCGTCGAAGCTGTCGCTCCGCCGGATGAGGGTCAGGCCATCGGGCCGGGCGTCATCGGCGGCCGGGGTGTGCCCGCCGGCGATGATCAGGATGGGCAGCTGGTGCGTCAACGGGTCTGCCCGCAGGCGGCTGTGAATCTCGCTGCTGTCGATCCGCGAGCCAGTTTCAGGCGCGGTCAGGTTGAGCAGGAGCAGGTCGGGCTGCTGGCGGACGATTGTATCCAGGCCGCGCTCGACATCATCGGCGATTTCCACCAGGCAGCGGCCCTTGGTTCGCAGCAGATCGGCGATGGCGCTGGCTGATTCCGGCTGGCCGTCGATGAGCAGTACATTGCGGCGGGCAGGGAGTGTATCGACCTGGCGCACGGCGGCGAGCAGGGTTTCTTCCAGGAAGGGCTTGGCCACGTAAGCTGCTGCGCCCAGCGCCAGCGCGCGCGCCCGATCTGGCTCCAGCGTGCAGACGATCACCGGGATGTGGGCGCTATCCGCACTGCTGCGCAGCCGCTCCAGCAGCGACCAGTTGGCCCCGGCGGGTGTCCGCACATCGAGCAGGATGATATCCGGCTGGACGGCCTGAAGCAGGTCGCCGACTCGGTCGTGGGCGGCAGTGGCTTCAACGGTGTAGCCGTGCTTATTCAGGTGGCGGCGGTAGGCCTGATGCATGGCCAGTTCGCTGTCCACCACCAGCACGATCTTACGCCGGGGCGGTGCGAGTGGCCGGGGCGGAGGCGCCGGTTCAGCGGGCGCGGCGGCGGCTGCCGGGCCGGTCAAAAGGGCAGCCTCCGGGCGCGGGGTGGCGCCGGTCTGCCCGGCGGGCTGGCTGGCTGCCGCCTGCTTGGGGAAGGCCGGGATAACAAAGCTGAAGGTGGAGCCAACGTTGAGCGTACTTTCCACCCATAACTCGCCGCCCATCATCTCGATCAGGCTGCGGGAGATCGGCAAGCCCAGCCCTGTGCCGCCGCTGGCGCGGGTCAGGGAGCCGTCAACCTGCTCGAAGGCGATGAAGATCGTCTCCTGCTTGTCTTCCGGGATGCCGATGCCGGTATCGGTCACGCTGACCTGGATGTACGGGCCATCCTCCCGCTGGACATTGAAGGCCGAGATGGTGATTGAGCCTTCGTGGGTGAACTTGGCAGCGTTGGAAAGCAGGTTAAGCAGCACCTGGCGGGTGCGGATTTCATCACCCCAGACGCGGGGCAGGTTGTCTTCCAGTTCGACATGCAGGCGGACGGCTTTGTCCTTGAGCAGGCCAACGCTCATCGAACGGGCTGCTTCGATCACCGGGCGCAGGTCGAATTCGCTGATCGTCAGGGCCAGTTTATCAGCCTCGATCTTGGCCTGGTCGAGGATGTCGTTGATCAGGTTGAGCAGGTGCTGGCCGCTGGCGTGGATGGTCTCCAGGTCCTGGCGTTGCAGGTCAGTCAGCGGGCCGTCGATGCCCTTGAGGATCACCCGGCTGAAGCCGATGATCGAGTTGAGCGGTGTGCGCAGTTCGTGCGACATATTGGCCAGGAACTGGCTCTTGACTTTGTCCAGTTCGCGCAGCCGCACATTGGCCGCCTGCACTTCTTCCAGCAGGCGGATGTTCTGCACCACGGCGCTGATCGACCCGGCCAGCGCCTGGAGCAAGCGCAGGTTGCCTTCGTGGTAAACACCTGTCTCTTCCTTGAAGAGCACGATCAAGCCCAGCATGGTGTTGCCGCTCAGGAGTGGCGCGGCGATCAGGCTGCGCAGGTTGGTGGCGATGATGCCGGGGCCATCGACCAGGTCATGCAGGTCGGGCAGGAGGAAAGGCCGGCGCTCGCGGAGCGCCTGGCGGGCGATCCAGCCGGTCAGCGGGATTCGCTCCGAAATGGCATAGCCGGGATTGCAGTGCGCCGCTACCCGCTGCAGGCTATCACCGCCGGGAGAAGCCAGGTAGACGCCAACCGCATCTGCCGGAAGCACGCCGCGTAGCTGATTGACCACGGTTTCCATGCTGGCTTCCAGGCCGGGCGTCTCTGCAGCGAGGGTGGTGACGTTGAACAGGAAGGCCATATCCTCGGCCTGTTGCTGTGTGCGGGCGAAGAGCTGGGCATTGCGGTATGCGGTGGTGACCTGGGTAGCGAAAAGCTGGATCAGCGTCAGTTCCTCGGTGGTGAATTCCCGCCCGCCCGCGTAGATGTCCAGCCCGATCGACCCCAGGACGTGCTCGTCGTGGGTGAGGAAGGGCACCAGCACCAGCTCGTTGATCCCGACGCCCAGCAGCGCCCCGCGGGTCGCTTCGTCCAGCAACGGGCTGCTGCGGACATCGGGCACAACGACCGGCTGGCGGGTGGAACGGTAGACTTCGGTCCACCAGGTGCCTTCCAGCGGCAGGACGATGCCCCGCGTGCCGGTGTCAGGGTACTCGGCGCGCACGATGCCCAGTTCAGGGTTCTGCTCCATAGCTGTGGCGATGCCAACATGGTCGACTTTGAATTCGGCCGCCAGGTAACGGGCCGCAGCATTGAGAATCTCGTCCGCATCGAGCAGGGTGGCCAGCCCCTGGCTGGCTTCCAGCAGGCTCTGCAGGCTGAGCACCTGCCGGGAGAGCGCTTCCGTGTAACGCTGGGTTTGCTCGAACAGGCGGGCGTTGGCCAGAGCGATGGCGATCTGGTCGGCCAGCGAGGTCAGGATGGCCACATCTTCGTCAGTGAAGGCGCCCGGCTGGCGCGACTGCACGTCCAGCGCGCCGAGCACCTGCCCCCGCGAGATCAGCGGGAGGGCCATTTCCGAGCGCGTATCCGGCAGGTAGGGGTTGGGGCGGTGGATCACGCGGGCATCGGACGTATCCAGTGCGATGACCGGCTCCGCACGGGCAGTAACCTGCCCGATCACGGAGTTGGAGCCGACCGGCAGCGACCAGTTGATGCTCAGCAGAATCTGCCCGGCTTCGCCCGTGCTGGCTTTGAGCACGGCGTTTTCCCGCGCGTCGTCCAGCAGGAAGATCTGGACGTGGTCGTACTGGAACGAATCGCGGATCAGGTTGACGATGCGGGGCAGCAGGACGTTGACGTCCAGGATGGAGATCGCGTCGCGGCTGACCTGGGCGGAAGTCTGCAGCTGGCGGGCGCGATGCTGGGTCTGGCGCAGCAGGCGCAGATTCTGCAGGGAGATGGTCGCCATCTCCGCCAGGTTCTGGTAAATGCGCAGTTCACGCGGGCTATAGCGACGGGGGTGCGGCGCGCCGAACAGCAGCGCGCCCGCTGGCGTGCCGCCCATTTCCAGCGGGGCGACCACCAGCGCGGCGATTCCCAGCGCCAGGTACGATAGCCGGCTTTCCTCGGATAGCCGGGCATCCGTTGCGATATCATCGATCGCCAGCAGGGTCGGCGTGGCCAGTTCCGGCCAGTGCGGGTACTGAGCGGCGGTGAAACGCATCCCGCTCAGGTCGGGCAGGCTTCCATCCTGCGACCAGACCGCCGCGATCTCGACCTCGGCTTCCGGTCGGTCCCAGCCTCGGCCATGCAGCAGGAACAACTGCGCTGCGCTGACCTCCGAGGCGGCAGCGGCGCGGGCCAGCGTAGTAAGCATATCCTGCACACTGCTGACATCGGCAATCCGGCTGGCGGCCTCATAGAGGATACGGGCCTCTTCCAGCGAACCCTGGGTCTGGCGTAGCAGCGTCCAGTTGTTGATGATCATGGTGGCCTGGTCGGCCAGTGTCACCAGATAGTTGCGCTCATCCGGCAGGAAGTGCCGTGCCACGGGCAGGGCCATCAGCAGGCGACCGATGACTTTGTCGCGCAGGTAAAGCGGCAGGGAGATCAGCGCCTGCCCGTCGGTTGCGGCCAGGTAGAGGCGCTCAACGGCAGGCAGGGCGTCTGTTTCGGGGGCGCTGGTAGCGTTTTCCACGTAGCAAGCCGGATGGTCAAAGGCCTGCGCCAGATCGATCTCAGCCAGCGCGGAATCGCCCGGCCAGTCAGCGCCGTCAGCATGCCAGTGGTGGAGATGCTGGAAAGTGTCCTCAACCAACAGGTAGATATCCAGGTGGGATGGCGCGTAGTCGGCGGCCAGCAGGCTTTGCAGCACGGCTAGCGTTTCCTCAACGGAACCGGCGTCGCGCAGGGCCTGGCTGGCGCTGTAGAGCCGCTCGGTCTGCCAGAGAATCTGGCGAGTTGGCGTTGCTGGCAACGCGCTCAGCGGCAGGCCAGCGGCGCCCGGCTTCAGGAGGTCCTGGCTGAGGGCCAGGCCGATCACGCTGGCGGCCGTCTGCAGCGCCTCATCGACCGCGGCGGGCATGGTCAGCCCGGCAGGCAGGCGTACCAGCAGGGCATGAGCGACGTTGGGCGCGTCGCTGATCAGTACGGGATAGATGCCGATGTTTTCGCGTTCCCCAGCCAGGATCGCCGGCGCCTTACGCTGAAGCGCTTCCGCCAGAGCGGGGTGTTCGGCGGCCGTCAGGACGGCGGGCGCCAGCGGTTCCACCCCGCGCCAGGCCCGGCGGGTGATGTGCTGGCCGTCCCAGTCAACCAGCGCCGTGCTATCCAGCGGCGGCAGGTTGGCCAGCAGCGTGTCCAGCAACCCCGACGCCAGCGCAGGAGTGAAGGCATAGCGGCGGGCGGCGGCAGCCAGCGCGGTTGTCAGCGCAGGGATCAATGCAGGGGAAGGCGGTGCGGTCATAGCGGCAACTCCTTGGGTCCGGGGGGGGCGGCCAGCTAGCGCCACTCCCAGACCGGTTCACCATTAAGGATGCGCCGGATCTGGTCCGGGAAACGGTCGGGGTCGAGCGGCTTGCCCAGAAAGCCGTTAAAACCGGCACGCCGGGCCTTGAGCATCTGTATTTCGCTGGCCTCAGCGGTCATGGCGACGATCGGCGTCTTGACCAGGCGCGGGCTGCTGCGCAGTTTGAGGAGCGCCTGGTAGCCATCTTCATAGGGCAGCCGCAGATCCATCAGGATCAGGTCAATGCGCGGCAGGGTATCCGCATACTGCACTACCTGCCAGCCACTGGTCTTCCATTCGCAGTTGCGGATGCCCATCGCCGCCAGCAGGCGGGCCAGGAGCACGAAATTGGGGACGTTGTCTTCTACGACCAGAATCCAGGCATCGCTCAGATTCTGGTCAAGCACAGGCAGGCCAGGATTCATCCACCCCTCCGCAGGTAATGTTGCACTTCAAGTGGGAACCTGTCAACATCGATAGGCTTGGGGATGTACCCGTCGCAAACCTGCAGGGCGCGGGTGCGTTCCTCAGGCATAACATTGGCGGTCAGGGCGACAATCGGCACAGCCTGTAACGCCGGAATCTGACGCAGGGTACGGGTGGCCGCCAGGCCATCCAGTTCCGGCATGCTCAGATCCATCAGAATCAGGTCGGGCGTCAGCTCTTTGGCCAGGGCGATCCCGGTTCCGGCGTTTTCCGCTTCGATGACTTCCAGGCCCTCAGCTTCCAGGATGCGGCGAACCAGGGTGCGATTCGCGCTGTTGTCCTCGATTACCAGCACTTTGCCCATGATGCCATCTCTCCCGCCATCAGGCTTGCGGCGGATCTCAATCACTTTTAGTTTAGCACGAGAATAAAGTGAGGTTCAGCTTATGCTACAATCTTCCTATATTTTTCATAAATTATTTAGCCGTACATTTTTCCCCCTTTGTCTGTCCACTGCCGGGAATTCGCTGCCGGGGCGAGTCGCCTGTGCTACAATCGCCGGGCACATCGGCTATCCATAGCAGAAGGCAAGGCGAGGTTGGCGAATGGGCACCAACAACAGGCGGTATACCCCGGAGCGTGTGCTGGTCATTGTGGCGCATCCGGATGACATCGAGTTCAGTGTGGCCGGGACGATCGCCCGCTGGGTGCGGGACGGGGCCAGGGCACGCTATATCCTCTGCACCAGCGGTCAGGTGGGCATCAAAGACCCCGCCGTCACGCCGGAGGAAGCGGCGGCCATCCGCGAGGCGGAACAGACCGCTGCCGCCCGCGTTGTCGGCGTGGAGGAAGTGGTCTTCCTGCGCCATCCGGATGGTCTGCTGGAGAACACCATCGCTTTGCGCCGCGAGCTGGTGCGCGAGATCCGGCGCTTCCGTCCGGAGGTGTTGATCACCCAGGACCCGACGGCGCTGTTTGTGGGCGAGAGTTACATCAACCATCCCGATCACCGCGCGGCGGGCAGCGCGGCCCTGGATGCCGTCTTCCCGGCGGCAGGGATGCCGGCGCTTTTCCGCGAACTGGAGGCCGAAGGCCTGACCGCTCACGAGACGCGCAAGGTCTATGTCAGTACCTGGCAGCACGCCGATACATTCGTTGATATCACCGAGACGATCGACCTCAAGATCGCGGCGCTCAAACAGCATGTCAGCCAGATGGGCGGCTGGGACCCTACCGAACGGATCAAGCAGTGGGCTGCCGAACGCGCCAGAGGGCTGGAGATCGCCTACGCGGAATCGTTCCGGGTGATCACCCTGCGCACCGATGAAGAATGGGCGCGTTGCAAGGGGCATGTCCTGCCGGAAGAATGCCCGCAGCCGGAGACAGAAGCCGAGGCGCTGACCGGCTAGGCCACATTCCCCGGCTGGTCTTCTGCTATCCGCTGCACGGGCTGGCGCAGGATGGTGCGCATTTTCTCCGGGGCGGTGCGGCGCGGATCGCTCAGGTAGATCTCGTGATGCTTGCCAGCCGGGGCCAGCCCGTGAGCCGGTAAATATTCATCGTGTAAGCGGGCCAGCGTCGGCGCTTCGGCCTCGTACGGGCCGATGTGCATGATCTGCACGGAAAGCCCCTCGTGGTACGTCTCAAAGCGCAGTCTGTCCAGCGCGGGCAACGCCTTCTTGCGGCGTGTCTCCTCTATTGCTCGCGCTGCCAGCGCCGCCGTGACCGGCTCCGGCTGCATGATCATCATCGTCCAGAGCCAGGCGTCTTTGTCCGCCAGGGAAAAGGCGCCCATGTCTGCTGTCCACCACAGCCCTTCCGGTGGCCCGACCGTGAAATCTACGCTGTACTCGCGTTTGCAGATGAACTTGAGGGCGTAGGCAACAGCATACAGCGCTTCCAGCGCCTGTGTGTAGGCGGGGGCGGTGTTGGGGTTGCCCTGCCCGTCGATCATCAGGAAGTTCATGGGCGGTACATCCACGATGGCGAAATCCCTGCTGCCCGGCTGGTAAAGGTGCTTGAGGTCTTTTTTGAAGTCCAGTTTCTTCATGTTTTTCCCCCTGGATGCTTACACAAAGTATAGTGGTTTTCGCAGCGCCGGGATGTGACGTACACTTGGGGGTGAACACATCTGCACCCGTTATTGTGCTGCGCAGGAGGCCGTCATGACCCCCCGGAGGCTTGCTCTTATCCCCGGACTGCTTGTGCTGCTGGTGGCAATCGGCTGTACTGGTGGCAGCGCGGCCATCCCGACGGTGGCCTCTTTGCCGACGGTCACGCCAACGCCGCTGCCGGTGACGCCGACGATCACGCCGCCCCCCACCTGGACGCCCGCGCCGCAGCGAGTGCTTTCCTGCGGGGAGGTAATCGCGGCGACGGCGCGGGAAGTCCAGACGTTATGCGCCGGTCTATCCCCCGGTGAGGCCTGCTACATCAGCCCGCGTGTTGAGGTGATTCTCCGCCCGGTCACCGGCCAGCCGGTCTTCAGCGCGCCAGGCGATCGCATCATGCAGACGCTGTTCAGCCAGATTCGCACCTTTCCCTATGAGTCGGCGACCAACTCATGGGGGATGGCCCTGCTTTCTGTCGCCACGCGACCCGGCATCAGGCCTGATCAGGCTGTGGGGGTGTTGCTCTATGGCGACGCCACGGTGGTTGACATCGGCGGCGGGAACGGCTTCTTCCAGAACATGGTCGTCCTGACCGGCCTGCCCGATCCCTACTGCACCGGGGGGCCTTTGCCCGCCGTGATCCTGCAGACACCGCCGGGAGCGACATCTGACCATCTGATCAACGGCGTGCTGGTGCGCCTGCAGGGGACACTGCTGATTCGCGCCCCGGCTCGCGCTGCCATGGTGCTGGCCCTGCTCAGCGGACGGGCGGAGGTCAGCACGGCTGACGGCGGGATCGAGATGCCCGCCGGGACGCAGGTCTACACGACGTTGGGCGGGGCCAGCGGCTTTGAGCCAGTCGGTCCGCTGACGCTCCAGCCGCTGAGCGAGGAGAACCGGGCTGCCCTGCCGCTGGCGGCGTTGCCGCGTGCGGTGGCTGTCAGCCTGCCAGTGTTGCAGACGCCGCAGCCAGTGCAGGCGACGGAGATACGCTTTGTCCGTCCGCCAACACGCACGCCCATCCCGACCGCCACGCCGCTGGTGCCGTTCGTGGGAACTCCGCCCGGCGGAATCTACCTGACCTTCAGCGGTAAGCGCCTGGAGCCAGGCACGACGGCAACCGGGACGGTTCCCCCTGGCGGAAGCGACAGCTGGGTATTTACCCCGCGCGGGCTGGCGCCCGCGGCAGTGGATTCCTTTGAAGTGACGGCGCTCAGTGACTGGGACCCGATCCTGACCATCGAGTCAGCCACGTGGGGCGTCTACGTGCCGGAGTACGATAGCATGGCCGACCGGACAGAGCGCTACCGGGCCTCGCTGGCGGGCAGCGGCGGCGACTGGCGGATCACCATCCGCGACGCCGATGGCGGGGGCGGCACCTATACCATCCGCTACATCTGTCTGGGGGCGTGCACCAACGAGCCACAGGGGGACGGGTAGGGCCTGCTCAGTCGAGAGTGAGCAGATCGTCCTCATCCGGCGCAGGGCGAGGAGCGCCCGGAATCAGGCGGCGGGTGGCCCCGTCGCCGATCAGCACCTGGCGGGCCAGCGGGCTGTTGATGCGGCGCAAGGCAGCCTCTGCTACCTGGCGCACGCGGGGATCGTCGTCTTCCAGCGCGGCGGCCAGCCCCGGCACGGCCCAGCGCGCCTCAATCTGGCCCAGCACAGCGGCGGCCCGGCGACGTACCTGCCAATCGTGATGGCGCAACGCCCCGGCCAGAGCCAGCACATCCGGCGCGCTTTTGAGGGCCAGCAGCGCTTCCACAATCACATAACGCACGTCATCGGGGGTGGTGGCGCGGGAAAAGGCCGCCAGCAGCGGTTCCACCGCGCGCCTGTCGCCTAGTTCGCCCAGCAGCCGGGCCGCGGCGCGAACATCCGCATCGTTGGGGCTGTCCAGCAGGGCGATCAGACCCGCTACATCCCGCCGCGCCGCCAGGTCGTCGGGAGTGCTGGCCTGTTGCAGGCTATTCAGGGCGATCGACAGGCTGGCCACCACCTGCCAGTTGTGTTCCAGCGCCAGGGCAGCCATCAGAGCGGGGACGGCGCTTACGGCCCCCAGCTGGCGGAGGGCGCTGGCAGCTTCTTTGCGGACGATCGGATCGTTGTGGCGCAGGGCGTCGATGAGGCCGTCGATATCATGGCGGGCCTGTAGCCGCCGGACGTTGACATAGGAGATTGGCTGTGTTTCCACGCTGCGGAGACTCCGTGTTTGTTTCCCCATCGGCATTGTAGCACAGCCTGATTCTCGTTGAGGGACTGACTGGCCGGGTTGCCGCAACCTTCCTCTACAGCTTGCGTATACAATGATGTAAAGCAAGCGCTATAGAGCCTGCCCATTCGTTGGCAGATCAAAAAGCAGGGGAGGAATAAGCAATGTCGGATATGGAAAACCCGGTTCCCACCGAAGAGATGGAAGAGGAAACCAGCGGCACACCGGCCAAGGAAGAAGGCGGTTTCATTGAGGAGTTGACGGTTGCGGGCAGCCAGCTTGTCCGCGAAGTTGAGCGTCTGATCAGTGAGGGCAACGTCCGCCGCCTGATCATCAAGCAGGATGATAAGATTCTGCTGGAAGTCTCGTTGACGCTGGGCGTGGTCGGCGCTGGCGCACTGGCAATCTTCGCCCCGTTCCCGGCGGTGCTGCTAGCCGCGGTCGCCGCGCTGGCGGCGGCCGTCAGCAAGGTCACCGTGGTGATCGAGCGCTCCGACAAGGGCAACGATATGGAAATCCCGCAGGAGCCGGAGGAGAAACAGGAGTAGGTCGTTTCATCGCCGTCTGCGGTATGGCAACCGCCAGGTAACCGGGCGCCGCTGGATATTCCGGCGGCGCTTTTTGTTGCGCCGGTGCCTGCGTCGGGATCGCGACGGCCATAGGGTGGGCAGGCGTCAAATCGCCCGGTGCGGATTCGGCTACAATGAAGCATGCACGAATGTCGCTTGTGGTCATCGTAGAAGGAGCTGAGGGGAATGCGTTATCTTTCGTTGCTGGTGGTTGTGGGGATATTGCTGGCGGCCCTGCCGGTTGGGGCGCAGGAAGGCAGCTGCGCGCTGCCAGCGCGCCTGACTATTGGACGTTATGCAGTGGTGACTCCACAGGGGGCGTTGCTCAATGCGCGGCAGGAGCCTGGTACGGAGTCCACCCTGGTCGGGCAGCTGAAAGAGGGGGATTTGCTGGAAGTGCTGGATGGCCCGCGCTGTATCGCCGGTCTTAACTGGTGGCAGGTCAACACGATGATGGCGGGCGCTGTCTGGGTCGCTGAGGGCGCGAACGGCGAGTACTGGGTGGAGCCGTACGCTTTCGTACCGGAGCCACCCGTTGTGTTGAATGTGCCGCTGACCCCGCCAGTGATCACGACGCCGCAGGTGCCGCTGCCCGCCGCTGTCCCGGCAGGACGGCCTGCTGTGCTGAGCGGTGGCTTTGCTCGCTGGGACTGGGAAGCTTTCCTGGCGGATCGCTATGACACCGGCCCAGACCCGCTGGCCCTGCAGCTCCCGGACGTTTACGCGGGCGATTTCCCCGTCCCTCCGGTGAACCTGAGCGAGGTGCGTTTTGTGGTGGATGCCGGGCTGAGCAACACCCAGCTGGCCCTGCTGGCGCAGAACGGGTTTGTGGTTGTGCCGGGCGGCTACGCGCAGTTTGATCAGGTCTACACCGACGGCACCTGGCCGCAAGAAGAGGGCAAAGGCGATTTCGTCACCACCGATGCCCTGCTGCACGCGCTGTTCCTGACCTATCAGAACGCGCTGATGTTCCTGGAACAGGGCGGCTTTTATGGGCAGGTCGCTGCTTTTGTGGGCGGTGGCTATGCGGCGGCTGAGCAGCAGTGGGCGCAGACCACCGGCACGCCCCTGGAGGAGAATGCTCGCCGTGCAGCAATCTACTACGCCGTGCCGTTGATCCTGCTGGCCGATGGCGAGTCGAGCTACGTCAACGCGTTGAACCAGGAGACGCTTTTCAGCGAGGGAGATGTCATCCCTTCAGCCCGTCTCAGGGTGATGAATCCAGCCATCCGCGCTGAGGCGGAGCCGATCGTGGCTCTGATCCGGGCGGCGGAGGGTCGGCTGGATGTGCCGATTCTGGATGATCTGGAAGAGGATTTCAGCCAGTACAAGGTACGTGGCTACTATGCCGGTAATCCGGTGCTGGAATCGTACTTCCGGGCGATGATGTGGCTGGGGCGGATCACATTCAAGGCCCGCAGCGAGGTCGACACCCTGACCGGCCTGCTGGCACTGCGCGCCCTGCTCAACAGCGGCGCTTACGACCGCTGGCAGGCGATGGCCGAGACGCTGGCCTTCATGGTCGGGCCGATGGACGATCTCAGCCCGGCTGAGTATGAGCCGCTGGCGGCGCAAATCTTTGGCGCCGGGCTGCCGCTGGACACGCTGGCCGATCCGGCCCGCCTGGACACTTTCCTGGCGGGGGTGGCGGCGCTGCCTGGCCCGCGGGTCAACAGTCTGCCGCTGCCGATCGGCATCACCGCCGAGCAGGTGGACGAGTTCACCCGGGGCTTTCGCCTGTTCGGGCAGCGCTTCACGCTGGATGGCTACATCATGCAGCAGTTGATCTACCCGGAGGTTGGCACGGCGCAGCAGTCGCGGGCGCTGCCGCTCGGCCTGGATGTCGCCGCCGCGCTCGGTTCTGACCATGCCTATGTCCTGGCCGACCAGGCCGGCGCGACCGCTTTCCAGAACTATACGGAGAATCTGGCCGCGTTGCGCAGTGAGGTCAACGGCATGGCGGCGGAGGCCTGGCTGGAGAATCTGTACGGCGGCTGGCTGTGGGCGCTGCAACCGCTGCTCGCCCGCGATCCAGTGCTCGTCCCGCCGTTGATGCAGACCGACGCCTGGAAGTACAAGGACATCCTCACCACGCTGGGCAGCTGGACGGAACTGAAGCATGCCACACTGCTCTACGCCGAGCAGCCGTACGGCGGGCTGGGCGGGGGCGGCTGGACGCCACCCGTGACCAGCACCAGCATCGTGGAGCCGAATCCGGAGGTCTTCGCCCGGATCGCGATTGTAGCGGCGGCGCTCAGCCAGGGCCTGGATCAGCGCGGCTACCTGCAGGAAGGCTGGTCAGGCCGCCCGATCGACGCTGTGAACGGCGCCCTGCGCAACCTGGCCGTGCTGGCCGCCCGCCTGGCCGAGATGGCCCGCAAGGAGATCGCCGGCGAGGAACTGACCTACGACGAGCTTTACTTCCTGCAGGAGCAGTTCGGGCAGACGCTGTGGTACATCCGCTATGAGGTCGAGCAGTGGATCCCGGAGCCGCCGGAGACAGTAGCGCTGGTGGCTGACGTGGCCAGCAACCCGTCCGCCGGCACGGTGCTGGAGGAGGCGATCGGAGAAGTCGACCTGATCTACGTGGTGGCGAATGGCCCGCACGGCCTGCACCTGACGCGCGGCGCGGTCTACAGCCAGTACGAGTTCATCCAGCCGATCGATAACCGCCTGACCGATGACGACTGGCGGGCGATGGTGGCCGCTGGCGAGTTGCCGCCGCGCCATGCCTGGACCAGCCTGTACTTCGGCGAGTAGAGCGGGGGAAGATGAAGGGGTGCGGCCAGAGCACTGGCTGCGCCCCGTTTGATCTCCTACAGCGTGCCATGGTCTGAAACCCGGCGTGTGCCGCTTGCGTATTACTTCGCCGTCACTCGGTTCTATAAGGAGGTAATTCAGAATGCTCAGAATTGCACTTGGCGCTTTCATGGTGTTGCATGGGCTGGTTCACCTGTGGCCGGTCACGTTGAGCCTGGGACTGACCGAGTTCAAGCCGGAGATGGGCTGGTCAGGCAACTCGTGGTTGTTCACCGGTTTGCTGGGAGAACCGGCCACGCGCGCTCTTGCCAGCGTTGCCTTCATCGTGGCGACCCTGGTATTTGTATTGGGCGGGGTAGGTATCCTGGTGAAGGCAGGCTGGTGGCGCCCGGTATTGGTGGGCGCAGCGGTGATCTCCACCGCCAGCCTTGTGCTTTTCTGGGATGGGGGAATGCAGCAACTGGTGGAAAAAGGGCTGCTGGGCGTCCTGATCAATGTGGCGATTCTGGTGGTGCTGCTCGTCTTCAAATGGCCGTTGGAGGAGACGCTCTGAGCGGGCCAATCATCCAGGGGGCGCGGCCAGAGCACTGGCTGCGCCCCTGTCGTTTGCGCCGCCCTGGCGGTTAGAGGATCTGGCTCAGGAAGAGCCTGGTGCGTTCGTGCTGCGCGTTCTCAAAGAAGTGCTGTGGCGTCCCCGCTTCCACGATGCGCCCCTGATCCATAAACAGGACACGGTCAGCCACCTCGCGGGCGAAGCCCATCTCATGGGTGACAACGATCATGGTCATTCCGCTCAGGGCCAGTTCTTTCATCACATCCAGCACCTCTTTGATCATTTCCGGATCAAGCGCGCTGGTCGGCTCGTCAAAGAGCATGATCTTGGGGTCCATGGCCAGGGCGCGGGCGATCGCTACCCGCTGCTGCTGCCCGCCGGAAAGCTGGCCGGGGTACTTGGCCGCCTGCTCCGGGATGCCCACCCGCTCCAGAAGCTGCATCGCCCGCTGTTCGGCTTCCGCTTTGGGCCGCCGCCGACTCCAGCGCTGGGCCAGGGTGATGTTATCCAGCACGGTCAGGTGGGGGAACAGGTTGAACTGCTGGAAGACCATACCGATCTCACGGCGGATGGCGGCGATGTTACGGATGTCGTTGCTCAGTTCCATCCCGTCGACGATGATCTGGCCGGTCTGGTGCTCCTCCAGACGGTTGATACAACGGATGAAGGTAGACTTGCCGGAGCCGGATGGCCCGATAATGACTACCACTTCCTTCGGCAGAATCTCCACGGAAATGTCCTTGAGGACATGGAAATCGCCGAACCATTTATTGACCTGGCGGCAGATGATGATTGGCTCGTCCCGGAAGTCGTCCTGTAGTGATGTGCTGACCATTGCCTCAACTCCCCACTTACTGATGGGCAGGCGGCGGGCCTTATCCGCGCCGCACCACTCCGCTGCCGGTCGCCTCCAGGCGGCGGCTAACCCACGACATCAGGTAGCTCATGACGAAATAGATCACAGAGATGAAGACCAGTGTCTCCCGCTGCAGACCAATGTATTCGGCTTGGTTGATCACCGAGCGGGCGATGCCCAGCAGGTCGAGCAGGCCGATGATCAGCACCAGCGATGTATCTTTGAACAGGCTGACAAACTGGCCCATGATCGCCGGGATCACGGCCCGCAGTGCCTGTGGCAGCACGATCAAGGCGATGATCTGCCAACCGGGCATCCCCAGCGCCTTGGCCGCTTCCGTCTGGCCGTAAGGCACGGCCTGCAGCCCGCCGCGTACAATCTCCGCCAGGTAGGCCGCGCTGAAGAAGGTGATGCCGAACATCGCCCGGATCACGTTGTCCACGCTGGACAGGCGGGGATCGAGCAGCGGGACCAGCAACGAGGCCATGAACAGAATCGTGACCAGCGGCACGCCACGCACCAGCTCGATGGCCAGCGTGCAGAAGATGCGTACCACCGGTAGCTCGCTGCGACGGCCCAGCGCCAGCAGTACGCCGATCGGGAAAGCAGCGACAATGCCCACCACGGTCAGTGTCACCGTCAGTAGCAGCCCGCCCCAGCGCTCCATGCTCACGACCGGCAGGGAGGGCGCGCCTTCCACGCCCAGGATCAGGATGAAGATCAGCACCGATGAGATTGTCCAGGCGGCCAAAGCAACACGTTTGGCCCACCACTGCCCCCGGATCAGGGCGCCCAGTCCATAGCCTGCCGCAGTGACTATGATCATGACCAGCACGAAGTCGCGCAGGGCCAGGCTGATCGGCCCCAGGTGCAGCTTGACGTAATCGCTCAGGGTGGCCAAGCCCTGAAAGCCCAGCAAGGACGTATCCATCACTCGGACACGGCGGCCTTCCAGCGTCGGCGGTAGCCCGTAGAGCGCCTCACGTGCCGTGATTTCCCCGCCAGCCGTGGAAAGCGGCATGATAGCCGAAATGTCCAGCCAGAAGGCGCCGGCTTCTCCCTCTCCTGCCAGCTCCAACAGGTACCAGCCGCCTTCCGGAAAGGTCCAGGTCAGCGTTGCCGACCGCGGGGCAGGGCCGGCGGCCAGGGAGACCAGCGTCTCGCCCGCCGCGTTGCGCAGGATGACTGTCGCCACCAGATCTGGCGGTATCTCCGCTGGCGGTTCCTCCCCTGCGGCGCGGGCGCGCTCCGCCTGAAGTTGTGCTGCGCGCATGTTCTGCCGCCCCAGGCCGTAGACCGTCAGCGAAGCAGAATCGATGAAGCCTTTTGGCGGTGGCGTCTCAAAAGAGGTGGGCTGCAAGGTGAAGGTGACTGTCTGGCCTGCCTGCGCGGTATAGGCCAGGACTGGCAGCGGCTCGGTGGTAGGGCCGCCGATCAGCAGATGCACGTCGGGGATCGGTAAGCTGGCAGCCACCACCGGGAAGATGAACAACAGGGCCAGGCTCACGACCGCCACCGCCACCACCACCCACCCGGCGCGGCCCCATAGCCGCCAGGCCAGCCCAATCAGGAACATCAGCACTGCCGCGCCGATCAGCGGGCGCCAGGCCTGATCCTGTGGGTAGCGACCTAGAGCAAAGAGTTGCAGGTTGCTGGTGATCACGGCCCAGTTGGCCTGCTGGATGGCCCAGCGCAGCACCGCCGCGAGCGACCAGACTAGAAAAGCGGCAGTCAGGATGCTGAGCACACTGTTGCCCCATGAACTGAACAGGTTCTCCCGCAGCCAGCCCAGCACGCCCGTCTCCACCACGGGTGGCTTGCGCGTGGGCGGGGGGGCGGTTTCAACGTAGTAATCTATCCCGGCCACGTTAGCGCTCCTTCAGCTTGAGTCGCGCATTGATCCAGTTCATGACCGCCGAGATCGACAGACTCATGGTCAGGTAGGCAAGCATGACCGAGGCGAATAATGTCACCACCTGGCCGGTCTGGCTCATCAGGGTCTTGGAAATCTGGAAGACATCGGCGTAGGCGATGGCCGTGGCCAGGCTGGAATTCTTGGCCAGGTTCAGGTATTGGTTACCCAGCGGCGGTATGATCACGCGCAGCGCCTGCGGCAACACCACGAGCTGGAGCGTCTGGCCATAAGTCAGACCCAGGGCTCGGGCGGCCTCGATCTGCCCGTAAGGGACGGCCTGGATTCCCGCCCGTACGATCTCGCCAATGAACACCGCTGTATAGAGCACCAGCCCGACCACCAGCGAGGCGTATTCCGGCGTGATCATCTCCCCGCCTTCAATGCGCCGAATTACGGTCACGCCGTCGGGCCGTTCGAACAGAGTGGGCTGGGGCAGGTTGATCCCGAATGGAGGTGGGCCAATCACCAGCCAGCCTACTACGGCAAAGGGGATGACCGCCAGCAGACCAAGCAACCACTGGTGGCCAGGCTGGCCGGTGTCCCGCTGGTAGCGCGCTCGTACATACCAGACCACCATCCCCGCTACCATCCCGACCAGGACATAGGTCAACCACAGTGGGAAAGTCTCCGTTGTGAAAACTGCCGGGATGACCAATCCCCGGTTGCTGAGGTAGACCGGACCGGGCAACACCGTTGCTTCCTGAATCTGGGGTAGAGCGCGGAAGACGCCCTGGTAGAAGAAGAGCAATTGCACCAGCAGGGGCGTGTTGCGGAAGATTTCCACGTAAGCCTGGGTCAGGGTGCGCAGCAGCCAGTTGCGGGAAAGCAGGGCAACCCCGACCAGTATACCCAGGATGGTGGCAGCGACCAGCCCGACGCCGACCGCCCGCAATGTGTTGATCAGGCCGACAGTGAAGGCCCGTAGGGTCGTGTCGGTAGCACGGACGCCCGGCCCCTCGGCGAAGTCAAAACCGGCTGGCGACTGCCAGAAGTCCAGGCTGGGACGCTGGCCGATGGCGGCAAGGGCGGTCAAGATGTTGTTGACCAGAGTCAGGATGATCAGGATCGTCACGAGCGCGAAGATAAACTGGGCTGCGATCTGAATGACCCGGATGTCCCGCCAGAAGGGAATAACCTGGTGGACGGTCACGTCAAATGTGCGCGGGCGTCTCTCCATACGTTGTTATCCTTGTCATGAAGAAGCTCCCCGGTCATCGGCAGAGGAAGGCCCAGGGGGGGAATACGGCAGAGGCAGCGTTGCGGGCTGCCCCTGCCGGAAGTGCTGCTCTATGACGACTGATGGGTTAGCGCCAGGCAGGCGCGTACTGCAGGCCGCCCTGGCTCCACAGGGCGTTGTAGCCGCGCGCCATGCCCAGGCCGTCCGCCCCCAGATGACGCTCGAAAATCTCGCCGTAGTTACCTACTGCGCGGATGACGTTGGCCATAAAGTCATTGGCCAAACCCAGTTTGCCGCCGATGCCCAACGAGCCATCCAGGAAGCGGGCAATCTGCGCGCCGACACGGGCGGTGTAGGCTTCGTCATTCTCACCATCCTGGCGGAGGAACTGATCGAGGTTGGCCGAGGTAATACCGAATTCCTCTGCCTGGATCAGGCCGTAGGTTGTCCAGTTGATGATGTCGGCGAACTGCGAGTCGTTTTGCCGGTAAACCGGCCCCAACGGTTCTTTGGAGATATTCTCCCGCCAGATGTAATAGGCAGCAGGGTCGGCCTGAGCCGCACGCAAGGCAACCAACTGCGAACGGTCAGAAGTCTCCACATCGCAACGGCCATCGACAAAAGCTGACATGGTGTCAGCCGTGCTCTCGAAGGTCAGCAGCTCGAACTGTAGGCCGCGGGCATTCATAGCGTCGGTGATGTTCTTCTCGGTGGTTGTCCCAGCGGTGGAGCAGATCGTCACACCGTTGAGGGCGTCCCAGTTATCTTCCAGGCCTTCGCCCACGCGGACCATCAGCGTCTGACCGTCGTAGAAGTTGGTCGGGCCAAAGTCCAGGGCGTTCTCCGTGTCACGGGTGAGCGTCCAGGTGGTATTCCGAACCAGCACATCGATCTCGCCAGCGGCCAGCGCTGTGAGCCGGTTTTGCGTGCTGACGACGTTCAGTTCCAGGGTGGCGGCGCTGGCCTCACCGAAAATAGCAGCGGCGTATGCCCTACAGAAGTCGATGTCGAAGCCGACAATTTCGCTAGTGTTGGGGTCAAGATACCCGAAGCCGAGCAGTTCCTGGTTGACACCGCAGATCAACTTGCCGCGATCACGCACAAGCTGGAGCGTGCCGCCCTCCTGTGCCAGGACGGAAACCGCCCCGGCCAGCAGGGCCAGGGTCACGATGGTGAGAAACAAGAAGCGTGTGTGACGAAGCATTGGATCCTCCATGAAGAATATTGAACAATCCCGCCCGGTATGGGAGGGAAGGCACCCATCAACAAGAAAGAACTCTCGGTAGCGGCACAACCGCCGCCCTGCACAACAACCAACAGAGTATTGTGAGTTAATTTATCCGGTGTTGATGGTTAAGATGTAGCATGAGGACGCCAGATTGTCAAATCGCTCAGTGCAGTATAGTCGGCCCGGCGATACCGGCGATATGACGAAGCCGCATGGCTTTGCAAGCGGATCGGTCGGATGCTTCTCACTGCTCAGGGTCGGGAAGGCGACTCACGACTCGTGGCCTCCTTCTTGCTGGGCCAGCCAGTCCTCACGGGTGACGAATTCGCCGCCGGTAACCGATTTCTCCAGCAGGCGCTTGCTGGCGTCAAAGGTGAAGTCGGCCTCCAGCCGCTCGAAGCTACGCTGCCCGACGAGTGTCTTGTGAGTGTAATAGCCGGAGATGCGTTCGCCCTCGTATTCTGGCGAAAGCTGGTTGAGGTCCAGGCGCAGGCGGATGATCTCGCCGCTGCGCCGGCTGCGGATGTAGAAGTACATACCGCTGGTGTCGCGCGACGCGCCGCCGCCAAACAATCGCTTGAGAAAGTCCATCCCCTTGCCTCCCTGACGCTAATCCGGAAGCTGCCCGGCATTCCAAGCATACCACACCGGCGGCTGGCCGGGAACGGAGCAGCCGGCGGAAACACGGCTGTTGCAAAGTTGTCAGGGAGGAGCCAGAAGCAGGTCAAGCGCCAGGTCGAGCCGAGCATTGAAGAAGCGGCGTGCTTGGGGAATGAAGTCGAACTTCAACAACCGGATGAGCCCCAGGG
>JABLXG010000011.1 GCA_013178165.1 Anaerolineae bacterium | reverse complement strand
AGAATGAAGTCGCGTGTCATTTTGAGAGAAAATACACATGCGATTTGGTGCTTAGATGGGCAACCTTCAACCGGCATCTGAATTTCAACCGCGAAAGATACACTACCGGACTTTGCAACAGCCGTGCCGGCGGAAAACCGGCGTATACTGGACAGCGTGTATCCGGGAGCAGAAAGGGAACCGCGATGCGCCGTCTGTGGCTGCTGATGGCGTTGCTGATCGTGGGGCTGGCCGCTGCGCAGCCGGTCGTGGCGCAGGGCGGCGGGCCGCCGCCGCGCGTCCCCATCACTGAAGACACCTACTTTCAGCTCAAAATCCCGGCGCTGGCGCTGGATATCCCGGTTTTTGAGGCATGGATGAACCGCCGCACCTGGGAATTCCGCGTCCTGACGGAAGAGGCCGGGCATCTGCAATACACGGCGTACCCCGGTATGCGCGGTAATGTCGTGATCGGCGGGCATTACGAGCTGGCCGACTTCACGCCGGGGCCGTTTTACGAGCTGGATCAGCTGAAGCGGGGCGACACGATCGAGATCGTCTACCTGGGGCAGACCTACCGCTACCAGGTCGTGGCGACGGCGCTGGTCAGTCCGCGCGATCTGCGCGTGATCCAGCCGACGCCTTACGAGGCGTTGACGCTGTTGACCTGCTACGACTATAGCCCGCAGGCCGAGACCTACACGCAGCGTTATGTCGTGCGGGCGGTGCGCTTTGGTGCAACACCGGCACCCCCTGCCAGCGGCAATTGACCCGGAGGCCCTCATGGCGGTCGAAGATGGCGCCAGACCGGATCGAGGCCAGCAGCGTGTGACCGGAATCGAGGAGTTGCTCGCTGACCTGCAGGCCGAACTGAATCTCACCTGGCATCCTGGTGGCCGCGACGCAACCGACGTGCTGGCCGCTGCCTGTCACATCCGGCCGGGAGCGCGGGTGCTGGAGGTTGGTTGCGGCGTGGGCCTGACGGCGTGTTACCTGGCCCGCCGCTACGGGTGCAGGATCACCGGGATCGACAGCCGCCCGCGCCTGATCGCCCGCGCCCGTGAGCGGGCGGCGTGGCTGGGCCTCGGCGACCGGGCCGATTTCCACGTATGCGATGCTCTCAGCCCCCTGTCTTCTGGCGCCGACGCCGTCGGTTACGACGCCGTCGGTTACGACGCCGTGATCGGGGAAGCCGTGCTGGCTTACCTGCCGGAGAAAGCGACGGCGCTGCGCACCTGGATGGATGTTACCCGTCCGGGCGGATACGTGGGCTTCAGCGATGCCACGTGGCTCAGACCACCGAACCCGGCTTCGCTGGCGCTGGCAAGGGACGCGCTGGGCCGGAGCTTGGTCCTCCTGTCGCCAGATGACTGGGCGGCGCTGCTGCGAGAGACCGGACTGCTGGAAGTGACGGCTTACGTGCGCCCGTTGCATGCCGCTGGCGAGGCCCGCCAGCAACTTGAACACGCCGGGGCCGGGCTGCTCCGCGCCTGGGTCCGGGCCGCTGCGTTATGGGTTAGTCGCCCGGCTGATCGGCAGATCATCCGCCGTGCTCTGGGTATGCCGCGTGAGCTGTTCGGCACGTGGGGCTACGGCGTCTGGGCCGGGCGGAAACCGTGAGAAAAGGGCAGGAGACGGAGGTAAGAGGCAAGGGAAACCGGTGGCCCGCAGGAAAGGGCCAGCCGGAAGGTAGTGTGTGGCACCCCTGGCGGGCAGGGAAGGGGTTGCGATGAACGAGCCTGCAAAGCCAGCCGGTCGAGTCTTACGCCGGGCAGCGCGGATGCTCTCCGGCCCGCTGGTTGTCGCCGCGCTACTGGTGGGGACGGCGGGGCGCCTGGACTGGTGGCCGGGCTGGCTGCTGGTGGGATTGTTCTTTGCCTACTCGCTGGCCCTGTTGCTGGGGGCCGGGACGCTGCTGGAGGCTCGCCGCCAGCAGCCACAGAACACACCCCCGGCGGAGCTTGCGCTGCTGATCGCGGTGGCGGCGCTCATGGTTGTCATGCTTGGCGTGGCTGGCCTTGAAGCTCGCGCCGGGCAACCTTCCCGTATCCCGCTTGTCCTGCAGATCGCTGGCTGGGTGATCCTGTTACCCGCCGCCTGGCTTGCCACCTGGGCGCTGCTGACCAACCCGTTTGCGATCGCTTTCAGCCGCATCCAGCCTGAACGCGATCAGCGGGTGATCACGCACGGGCCGTACCGGCTGATGCGCCATCCAGTCTATGCCGGGGCGATTGCCTTCGCGCTGGGTACACCGCTGGGACTGGGATCGGCGTGGGCGCTGCTGCCGGGCGGGGTGCTCACCGCGCTGTTTGTGATGCGGACGGTCAGGGAAGACGCCCTGCTGCGCGAGCAATTGCCTGGCTACGCCGAGTACGCGGCGCATGTGCGCTACCGGCTACTGCCAGGGGTGTGGTGAGGAGGGCTACTCCGTCCCGCCCTGCGTCATTTTGCGGGCGCGCATCCGCTCCGCCCCCATCTGGATGGCCAGCTTGACCTCGCCGATGGCCCGTGTGACCTCGATCTCACGCGGGCAGGCCGGTGTGCAGTTGAAGATCGTCCGGCAGCGCCAGACGCCATCCGGCGCAGCCAGGATATCCAGCCGCTGCTCCGCAGCCTGGTCGCGGCTGTCGAAGATGAAACGGTGGGCCTGGACGATCGCCGCCGGCCCAACATACGACCCATTGGCCCAGAAGGAGGGACAGCTTGTCGTGCAGGCCGCGCACAGGATGCACTTGGTGCTGTCGTCAAAGATCGCCCGCTCTTCCGGTGACTGGCGGCGCTCCCGGCCGTCCGCCGGGGGCGGGTCGTTGTTGACGAAGTAGGGCATCACCGCCCGGTAGTGGGCGAAGAACGGCTCCATATCCACGATCAGGTCTTTGATCACCGGCAGGCCCAGGATCGGTTCCACCTGAATGGTCACGCTCTCCGCGCCTTCCGCCGCCAGGCTGCTGACCAGCACCTTGCAAGCCAGCATGTTGCGGCCGTTGATTCGCATGGCGTCGGAACCGCACACGCCGTGCGCGCATGAGCGCCGGAAGGCCAGCGTGCCGTCTTGCTCCCACTTGATGCGATGCAGCAACTCCAGCACGCGGTCGGCAGGGGCGACATCTTCCAGGGTGAAGTCCTGCCAGTAGGGCTTAGCGTTGGTCTCCGGGTTGAAGCGCCGGATGCGGAAATGGGCTTTCATCGCTTATCCCCAGTCTGATACAGTGCAAAGTGTTGGGTTCGCTGCGCCGGGTCTGGCGCGGGTGATCACCGCCGCGTACCCGGCTCGCTATTTTCCCGCTGCCTCTCAATAAACGCGTTCCTGCGGCTGGTAGCCCAGCGACAGATCCACCGGGCGGGAGTGATCCAGCCGGATTTCGCCATCGACCAGCGTGGCGAACGTGTGCACCAGGAAGCGTTCGTCGTCGCGTTTGGGAAAATCTTCCCGGCTGTGCGCGCCGCGGCTTTCCTGGCGGGCCAGGGCGCTGGCGGCAGTGACCTCGGCCACGTCCAGCAGCGCGCCCAGTTCCCACGCTTCCAGCACATCGGTGTTGAAGCGGTAGCCGCGGTCGTCAAGCGTCAGGTCGTCCCGGAAGGCCGCCTTGAGATCGCGCAGCGTCTTCAACGCTTCCTGGATGCCCTCCGCCGTGCGGAAGACACCGACGTGATCCATCATCGTCTCCTGCATCCGCCGCCGAAGCTGGCCGGGGCGGGTGCTGCCCTTACACGTGCGGAGGCGATCCAGTTCGGCCTGGACGGGGCCGGTCGGGTCGGATGGCAGCGGCGGCAGGTCAGCGCTGCGGGCGTATTCAGCGGCCTTCTTGCCGGCGATCCGCCCGAAGACGATCAGGTCGGTCAGGCTGTTGGTGCCCAGGCGGTTGGCGCCATGTACACTGACGCAGGCCACTTCGCCCGCCGCGTACAGGCCGGGCACAATCGCCCCGTCGGCGCTGGCCAACACTTCAGCATCGACATTGGTCGGGATGCCGCCCATCGCGTAGTGAGCGGTCGGCGCGACCGGGATCGGCTGCTCGACCGGATCCACCCCGGCGTACGTCTTGCAGAAATCGAGGATGTCCGGCAACTTCTGATGGATGGTTGCCGCGTCGATCCGGCGCGAGTCGCCTGCTTCTGCCAGGTAGCGGTTGACGGTCTTGGGCGTCACATCCAGGTGTACGTAGGGCTTGCCGTTGATACCGCGCCCGGCCTTTAGCTCCAGATAGATGGCCCGGCTGACCACATCCCGGCTGGCCAAGTCTTTGATCGTCGGGGCGTAGCGCTCCATGAAGCGCTCGCCCCGATTGTTAAGCAGGACTCCACCTTCGCCGCGCACGCCTTCGGTGATCAGCACGCCCAGCCCGTAAAGGCCGGTGGGGTGGAACTGGAAAAACTCCATATCCTCCAGCGGCAGGCCGCGTCGCAGCAGGATGGCCGGGCCGTCACCGGTCAGGCTGTGGGCATTGCTGGTGACCGACCAGACTCGCCCCCACCCGCCGGTCGCCCAGATCACAGCCTTGCTATGGAAGACGTGCAGCTCGCCTGTGCCGATCTGGATGGCGACCACGCCCGCCGCCCGTCCATCGTCACTCAGGAGCTGATCCATGACGTGGTACTCGTCGAAGAAGGTGATCTGGTTCTTGATGCACTGCTGATAAAGCGTCTGCAGGATCATGTGCCCGGTGCGGTCGGCGGCGTGACAGGCGCGGCGCACGGGCTGCCTGGTTTTGTTGTTGGTGTGGCCGCCAAAGCGGCGCTGGCTGATCGTACCGTCAGGGTTGCGGTCAAAGGGCAGTCCCAGGTGCTCCAGCTCGATCACGGCGCTGACGGCTTCCTGGGCCAGCACCCGTACCGCGTTCTGGTCGGAGAGGTAATCGCCGCCCTTGACCGTATCGAAGGCGTGCCACTCCCAGTGATCTTCCTCCAGATTGCCCAGCGCCGCGCCGATGCCCCCCTGCGCCGTCCCGGTATGGCTGCGGGTGGGGTAGAGCTTGCTGACAACCGCCACCTTACCGCCGGGGAGATTCTGACTGGCGTAGAGCGCAGCCATCAGCCCTGCGCCGCCCGCGCCTACGACGACAATGTCGAATTCATGTGTGTGCATAGCGTTTCGCTCTCAGCCCATAAAGATGTCACATACCCGGCACGCCACTGATCAGGGCTAGCGCGCCGATGATGATCAGTGCCGCGCAGCCGACAACCACCGCCCAGGTCAGCCCGCGCCGCACGGTCGGGTGGTGAGCGTAGTCGTTGAAGACGATGCGCAGGCCGTTGAAGCCATGAACAAGCGCCAGCGCCAGCAGCGCCGCATCGTAGATCCGCCAGCCCAGGTAAGCCCAGCGTGCGGCAACGAAACTGGCCGCCAGGCCGGTCCCGCCCTGGTTGATGCTGAATACACCCTCGATCACGTGCATGATCGCCAGATGGCCAAAGGCCAGCGGCAGAATCAACATCCCGGAGACGCGCATAAAGCCCCACAGCACCTGCTCCAGGCGGCTACGCCGGGTGAGCAGCGGGCCGGCCAGTCCTGCGCGACCGCTGACAGCCCCGAACAGCCCGGAGAGGAGCACCCCCGCCAGCAGGGCCAGGATCATCCCGCCGCCGAAGGGCACAACGACCCGGCTGAACACCAGCTCCAGTTGCAGGTCAAATGAGCGGCCTGTGTAGAACTCGACCACGTGCTGGGCCATCAGGACGAAGACGGGGACGAGTACCACGATCGTGGCCAGGAAGACGATCTGGGCGGCGCGCGCCTGATGCCGCCACCACTCCGGGCGGAAGTCAAAGATGGCGATGCGCAGCCCGTTGAAGGCGTGGAAGACCACACAGGCCACCAGCGCAAATTCGCCGATGGTGAACAGTGGGGTCTGGTAGATCGCGATCGCTTCTTCGTAGAGTTCCGGGAAAAAGGCCACCCACGAGGTATCGATCACATGGAGGACGAGGAAAAGCAGCGTGCCCAGTCCGGCTAACCGGTGCAGAACCCAGCTCCATTGCCCGATCTTCCCCCGGTAGCGCAGAACTTCGGTGACGGTCATGGTCAGCGTGGTCATAGGCACAGGCTCCTGAACAGGTGCTCTCAGGCTCGCCGACGGCGATTCGTCTGGGCGGGCACCGGCCCGCTGAGCCGAGGCGAACGCCGGACGGGTGGAGCGATTTCTGGACAGTTGACGGTGACAATGGCCGATTATAGCCCGACGCTTTTAAATGCCAAATTACGATGCGTGGCGGGGGTTAGCGGCGGGGAGGCCGAGGGGGGAGGGGGGAGACGGGCCAGGAGACCGGCGGGGCGGGGTATGGCTGCCGCGGGCAACGGCTTCTGCTGTATAATGTGCGCCATTCTTCTGAGGGGGTGAAAGCACGATGCAGCGCGATCGCGAATACTGGCTGGTGGCAGGCGGCTACGCCCTGATCTTCGGTGCGATGGCTCTGGTGGAGCCGTACCTGGTCCCGCACCTGCTGGGACTGGGGCTTTCCGGCACCGAAGTCGGCAATCTGATGGCGGTGGTCAACCTGATCGGGCTGCTGTTCATCCCGCTGGCGTCCTCAGCGGCAGATCGCAGCGGGCGGCACCGGCGGATCACGGTGTGGTCAACGCTGCTGCAGGCGGCTGCCGCGCTGGCGATGGGCCTGCTGACGATCCCTCTGCTGGTCGGCGCGGCGGTGATCCCCTTCCGCTACTTCACCGGGCTGGGGATGACCGCCCGCAACCGGCTGGCGCTGGCCTGGCTGCAGGCGCGTAACAGCCGGGATTACGGCAGCCTGCGCCTGTGGGGATCGCTCGGTTTTGCCGGGTGTGTGGTGATCGGCGGCGTGGTGGCCCAGCGGGCCGGCGTGCCGCTCCTGTTCGTGGCCAGCGCCGCGGTTGCCCTGGCCTCGCTGGCGCTGCTGCAGCCATTCGCGGCGCAGCTGCCCACCCAGGAACAGCGCCGGCGGGAAGGGCGGCCCTCGCCGGTGCTGGTGTTGCTCCTGCTGGTGATCATCCTGATGTCCCTCTCCCGCGCCGCCTATAACGGTTGGGTGCAGGATTTCATCCAGACCGGCCTGGGCGGCGGGCAGAGCGCGGTCGGGCTGTACATGGCTCTGGTGGCGCTGATCGAGGTGCCGGTGATGGCCTACGAGCACCATCTGGTGCAGAAGTGGGGTTCCGGGACGACCTGGGCGCTGGGATTGATCCTGGTGGCGGCGGGCTTCTGGCTGTTTTCGCTGGTGCAGACAGTCCCCCAGGCGTTGCTGCTGGCTTTGCCGATGGGTGTCTCGCAGGGCTTCACCATTGTCGCGCCGGTGGTGCTGATCGGGCAGGTCAGCCGCCCGCATAACACGACGCTTAACCTGGCGCTGGCCGGGGTGCTGGGCAACCTGGGCACGCTGATCGGCAGCCCGATCGCCGGGCGGCTGTTCGACGCTTACGGCGTGCGGACGTTGCTGCAGGTGGGCGCGCTGGGGATGTTCCTGACGCTGATCGTGCTGGTGGGGGGGCTGCGGCTGGCAGGGCTGGGCGCGCTGCGCCCGGAGGGCGCAGGCCGGTAAGGAGGATGGAGTTTTTCCGCTACCTCCAGTACAAGATAGCGCCACCATGCTGTAACCGCGCCATATTCCTACTCTTTTGCCAATGAACAGCACAGTGGCATGCCTCTAGGCGAGGCAGCCAGTGACTATGCCTTGCAGGAATGACACTTCGCGGTAAGGCGCTACGCTGCGCCGCCATCCCCGCCGATCGCCAGGACCAGGCGCACGGCGGCGGCGACATAGGCCGCGCAGCGCGCGCCCTGGTTGGTGGCGACGAAGCGGGCTTCCCCTTCCGGCGTGCCCAGCGCGCAGCCGCACAATTCATAGCAGCCGGTTGACCCGAATTCCGCCTGGAAGCGCTCCAGCACCTGCTGCACGGCGGCGTAGACCGGCTCGACCGACTGCGCCGGGGTATCGCGGCCCAGCAGTAGCCCCAGGCCCATGATCGCGCCGGAGAGCGCGCCGCACATGCCGCGCGTGTTGGCGATACCGCTGCAGAAGCCGGTGGCGATCCGGGGGATGAGCGGCGACTCGATGCCCTGGCTGCGGGCGATGGCCAGCAGCACGCTTTCCGCGCAGTACAGGCCGGACTGGAAGGCCTGGCGGCCCTGCTCGGCGGGATGGTCGGTCATGGTGGCGCGACTCCTTTCTACCAGCGCTAGCATCTGTGCTGTCATTCTGCAGCGGCAGGGTGTCTGCTGATCACTGCCTGACACGGATCATACCTGATTCTGATGGATTCCGATCGGTTCATGCTGATGGGTCGTCAGCCGCGAGTATCCATCACCTGCGTCGGTTGTTGCTTTTGTTGAAAACCATACAATGAATGCGGTGCTGCCTCTTCGTAGCATTTCGGGCGGCAGCCATATCGATTGTAGATTGTGATGCTGGAGGAGGCTTTACATGTTGAAAAGAGTTGTTCTAGGAATGGCAGTGATGGTGCTGTTGTTGGGCGTGACGGTGGCTTATGGCCAGGGCGGGACGATCGCCGTTGGCGACACCCTGGAAGGCATGCTGAATAACTCCACGGCGGAGTACACGTTTACCGCCCGGGGCGGCGAGTCGGTGACTTTCACCCTGCGCTCGGACGATTTTGACCCATTTCTGGAGTTGCGGGATGGCGACGGCGTTACCCTGCTGACCGACGATGATAGCGGAGGGGATCTGAATGCTGCGTTGATGTACACCTTCAGCGCCGCTGGGACCTACCGCGTGGTGGTGACCAGCTACTCAGGCCCGGCCACAGGAGCCTATACACTCAGCGCGGCTGCCTTCGAGATCGTGACACTGAGCTACGGCGTGCCGGCCAAGGTGAAGGTCAACAACGATGTCCATAACTTCACCTTCACGGCGGAGGCCGGGACAGTGATCGACCTGGCCTGCGACAATCCCGACCTGGATGTGCGTCTGACGCTGGTCGATGCTGGTGGTATGCAGGTGGCTTACGACGATGATGGTGGCCCCGGCTACGCGCCCTACCTCCGCCGCGTGATTCTACAGGATGGCGGCCAGTACACTGTGCGGTTGGAGCCAGTGGGCAGCGATGTGGTGGGTACAACCCTGTGCACCCTGACCCAGACCGAGGTTCAATCGCTGGACGGCGGTCCAGTGACTGTCACCTTGAGCAGCGATATGTCGATGGAGCGCCTGGTCTTTACCGCCACTGCCGGGCAGACGTACCGGTTGACTGTCAGCAGTCCGTCCCAGACTGACGCCTACATCACGGTGATGCAGGAGGGTTACGAGGTTTACAGCCTGAATTTCTCCCAGGCTCTGGAGGGGTCGTTTGTCTTTATGGTTTCCAGCGGCGGGCTGTTGCCGGTGGAAGTGACCAGCTACAGCACCTGGTCTGGCCCGGTGACCCTCGAGATCACGGTTGAACCGGTCGCTCCCTAGGGCATTACAGGGAGCGCGATCGTTGGTGAAGAAGAAATGGGCGGTCTACGGGCCGCCCGTTTTCTGTTTGGAGTCCAGCAATGGTTTGCTGTTTCCGGGTATCCGCGCCACCCCCACCGCGTTATTCTGGGGGTGGTGGCGGCAAAAAACGGTCGGTAGTATCATGCCCTAGAGGCCGCAGGCAGCCGTGCTGCGGGCCGGGGACGCGCTTTTGGCAGGGGGGACTGGAGCGAGGCTGAGACGTGACACCATGAAACACAATCGTATCGTCCTGGACCCGGACGCCGTGGACGACGTGCTACAGCAACTGGCCGTATCGTACGATCTGGATTCGGGTACGCTCGAATACCTGGGGCGGATCGTCGCCCTCTACCCGCGCCCGGCGACCATGTACGTGGATGAATCCAGCGCCCTGTTTTACAGCCAGACTCCGCTGGTCGACCGCTTCACCTTCAACCTGCAGGCGGATGAGCTGGTGCTCTTCGCCAGCGACCCGCTGACCTTTATCGACGCCACGATCGAGATGGCAATGTACCTGGCCGGTTTCGCCACCATGCTCGGCGTGGATGAGCAGTGGAAGATCGAATTCACCATCGGCGCGTGGAAGCCGGTCAAGAGCCGGATCAAGCGCGAACTGGGTATCCCGGTCATCGACGAGCCGCTGTGGATTGTCGGATTGCCCCCGGAGAAGGAAGGGCATGAGGACCCACACCCCTTCCTGACGCTGGTCTCCCGCCTGGATATTGCCTCGTTCACCCAGATGGTCCGCCTGGCTGCCCGCGATGATGTGGAGGTCAACTTCCCCCCCGGCGCTGATCCGCGGGTGATCGAGGTTTATGTGCGGGTCAAGACGGCGATCGAGCAGGTAGCGGACGGCCTATCGCTGGCGGACTGGCGCGAGTTCAACCGGCGGTTGTTGCTGACGGTGCAGGAGCTGGAGGCCGAGTATCAGCCGTCCAGCCTGCCCGTCCCGCACTGGTGGCAGCAGCCGGAGCGGCCGGGTGATCCCCGGTCGGGCGACGCCGCTCCTGAGGAACGGGAGCGCGCCCTGAGCGCCCAGGCGGAAGGGGAAAGCGCGCCGGCATCGGAACAGACGCCGCTCTCTGAACGCGAGCGCTGGGACCCGTTTGCCGCCTACCTGGAAGAACTGTTCGGCGATGATGAGTAGTTGGCCGACAGCCAGGACGCGATGAGCAGCGATCGGTCACGCTACGAACGCTATCTGGCGGCGTACCGTGGTGCGGAGCCGCCACCCTGGGATACCGGTATCGTGCCGCCGGAGGTGCGGGCGCTGGCAGAAGGGCCACAGGCGCTCCCGCCTGGGCGGGCGTTGGATGTGGGCTGTGGCACGGGCGTCAGCACGGTGTACCTGGCCAGGCGCGGCTGGCGGGTGACCGGCGTGGACTGGGTGGCCGCCGCGCTCAGGCAGGCCCGCGCCCGTGCGCGAGCCGCTGGTCTGGGCCGGGCGCAGATCCGTTTTGTGCGCGCGGATGTCGGCGCGACGGATTTTCTGATCGAGCATCCCCCGGTTGATCTGTGGCTGGATATTGGCTGTCTGCACGGGCTGGCGGAAGAAGAACGGCGGCGCTATGCCGACCATGCGGCGCGGCTGGTAGCGGCGGGCGGCCTGCTGCGCCTGTACGCCTGGCAGCGGCAGGCAGGCACGGATGACCCGCCGGGCCTTAACCCGGAGGATGTGGCAAGTCTGTTTGGTGCTGCCTTCGTGCTGGTAGCAGTCGTTTTCAGCCGGGATACCGCTGGCGAAGAACGTCCGGCAGCCTGGTATGCGCTGCGCCGCCGGCAGGCGGGGGTGAGTCCCTAGACTCTGGCCGCGGCCCCGATCAGGCGGGCCACTTCGGCCAGCAGGTCAGCCGGGATAACCGGTTTGGTCATGAAGCTGGTGACGCCCGCGGCCAGGGCTTCCTCCCGCAGGGTCGGGCTGATCTGTGCGGTCAGCATCAGGATCGGCAGGTCAGCCAGGCCGGGCATGACTCGCAGCCGCTGGCAGATTTCCAGGCCGTTCATGTCAGGCATCATGTAGTCGATGATGATGGCGTCCGGCTTCTGGTGCGCCACCAGCGCCAGCGCCTCCGCGCCGGTAGCCGCTTCCAGGGTGACGTAGCCGCCCCTGCCCGCCAGGATCAGGCGCAATAACATCCTTGTGTCAGCCAGGTCGTCGACAATGAGGATATGACGCATCGTCATAAGATATCCTTCAGATAAAATTGTGATGCAAAGTCCGGACAATTATAGCTGGTACAGACAGCCCTGCAATAACCGGCCGTGAGTGTCTGCCGGGGCAACGCCCGGCAAGGCGGAGGTTGCCAGGCCGGGATTATAAAACCGCCGACCATCCCAGCCGGGACGGTCGGTAGTCGCTGGCGGTGCAAAATCTGCGCTGGCCCTGGCCCGAGGCCTACAGTTCGACCACGATAACCCGCGCTTCGGCGCGGCGCAGCAGCAGGCGGCGGCCATTCAGTAGGTACTCGATCGGATCGCCCAGGGTGGTTGCGCTGAGCATTTCAATCACTGCACCCGCTGTCAGGCCGACCTCGCTCATCCGTCGGCGGAAATCGCCACGCCCGCCAATCTGCTTGATCACGGCCGTTTGACCGGGCAGCAATTGATCAAGCGTGCGGATAACCGTGGTGATCGTGGTTGGGGTTGTCATTACACCTCCTTGACCGGGCTGTTACGATAAGCCGGGAATCTACCTGTTGTCAGGGATGCCTGAAGCTGACGCCTGTCGGGGCTGCAATGCGGGTGATTCGGGAGTACGTGTGGCGCAGAGAACACGGGTTCTGGTGGCGTTGCGTACGGGGAATGGGCACCCCGGCATCATGGCATCCTGCTGTCTGTCTACCCTGAGTATGGCTAACATGCACAATAGCGGGTAGTGACGGTTGTCACAATTTCAACAAACAGCCGGGATCGACTGCCGTTTTGCCCTGCTGGTAGCTCTGCGGGGCGGGCAGCCTGATGGATGCGAATCGGCGCTCAATGGGCGATAATCCAGGTACATCAGTCTGGCAGAGGGGGGGAACTCCATGCGTTTGACCACCATGAGCAGCGCTGTCCTGCGCAGCTTGGACGGGCACGGCATGACGCTGAGCGGCCCGCACGGCGAAGCCCTGCGCATTGACATCCTGGAACAGGATGTGGTCCGCCTGTGGTTCATGCCGGATGGTACGCCGCGCCTGAACCGTACCTGGGCGGTCGCTGGGCCAGGTGGCGCGATGCCCCGCGAGGGCCGCCGCCGCGATGATCTGTCGCCCTTCACGCTGCCGGGCTTCAGCCACGAGATGGCCGGTCAGGCGATTCACCTGCATGCCGGCCGGCTGACCCTGCACATCGATCTGGCGCGGCTCCATATCGTCTGGGCGGACGCCACCGGGACGGCGTTTGCCGCCGACCTGTGGGGGCGCGGCTTTGCCCACGATCGGGGCGGGCGGGCAGTGCGTCACACCCTGGCCCGCCGCGCTGACGAGCACTACTATGGCTTTGGCGAGAAGGCCGGACCGCTGGACAAGGCGGGGTTGCGCCTGCGCATGGACGCCGTCGACGCGCTGGCCTATAACGCCGAGAACAGCGACCCCCTTTACAAGCACTGGCCATTTGGCATCACGTATGTGCCTGACCGGGGGATTGCTTACGGCCTGTTCTATGATAATCCGGCCAGTGCTGTCTTTGACCTGGGGCGGGAGATCAATGCCATCTACGGCCCGTACCGCTACTACGAAGCCGCTGACGGCGACATCGATTGCTACCTGATCTACGGGCCGGGTATCCCGGAGGTGGTGGAGAAGTTCACCCGTCTGACCGGGCGGCCCTGCCTGCCGCCGCGCTGGACGCTGGGCTATCTCGGCTCGACGATGCGCTATACCGAATTGCCGGACGCCGACGCGCAACTGCGTGGCTTCATCGCCCGCTGCGCCGGGCACGACATCCCCTGTGATGGCTTCCACCTCTCCTCCGGCTACACTACCGACGCGGCGGGCAAGCGCCAGGTCTTCACCTGGAACCGGGCCAAAATCCCCGATCCGGCGGCCATGACCGCCGCTTTCCATACGGCGGGGATGCACGTGCTGGCCAACATCAAGCCGCACCTGTTGCGCTCCAACCCCGCCTATGACGAGGTGGTCGGGCGTGGCGGCTTTGTCCGCGCAGCGGAAGCCGATGCGCCGGAGGTAGTGGACTACTGGAGTGGTGGGATTGCTGAAACTGACCCGGCGTCGTATATCGATTTCAGCAGCGCCGCCGGTTTTGACTGGTGGCGGGGGCAGGTCAGGCAGGCGCTGCTGGAGTGCGGCGTCGACGCGCCCTGGAACGACAACAACGAGTTTGAACTGCGCGATGACGCCGCCCGTTGCGCTGGATTCGGTGAGCTGTTGCCGGTCGGGCTGGCCCGGCCAATCCTGACCCTGTTGATGGGCCTGGCTTCCTATGAAGCCGTGCGGGAAGCGCACCCCGATCGGCGGCCGTTCGTAGTGACGCGGGCGGCCTCGCCCGGCATGCAGCGCTACGCGCAGACGTGGTCCGGCGATAACCACACCTCCTGGCATACGCTGCGTTACAACATCCCAATGGGGCTGGGCCTGAGCCTTTCCGGGATGCCCAACACCGGTCATGACGTCGGCGGGTTTGCCGGGCAGCCGCCGGAGCCGGAGTTGTTCCTCCGCTGGGTGCAGAACGGCATCTTTCACCCGCGCTTCACCATTCATTCGCTGGGTCTGGGCGGCCAGGCCACCGAGCCGTGGATGTACCCGGAGGTGTTGCCGCTTGTGCGGGAAGCTATCCGCTTCCGTTACCGGCTGCTGCCATACCTCTACACATTGCTGGCGGAGGCGGCGCGGACCGGCGCCCCGATTGTGCGCCCTCTGGTCTATCACTTCGCCCATGATCCGCACTGCCGGATGGAGTCGTTCGACTTCATGCTGGGGCCAAACCTGCTGGTAGCCTCCGTGCTGGAGCCGGGGGCGCGGACGCGGGCGGTTTACCTCCCTGCTGGAACGGCCTGGTGCGATTTTCATACAGGCCAGTGGCACGCGGGCGGGCAGATGGTGACGCTGGACGCGCCGCTGGAGCGCATCCCGCTGCTGGTCCCCGCCGATGGGTTGATCCCGCTGGGGCGGGCTATGCGCCATGTGGGGGCGGAGCCAGACAGCCTGCGCGAGGTACATGTTTTCCCGTCGCCGGGTGGGGGCGAGGGTGCCTTTGCGCTGGTGGAAGATGACGGCTGGAGCATGGCCTACACCCGCGGGGAGCAGACCCGTTTGACGCTGCGCGTTGCGGCTACGGCGGCGCAGATCGTCCTGGCTGTTGACCCGCCGCAGGGCGGCTTCCCATTGCCTTACGACACGGTGGCGTTTGTGCTGCCGCCCGGCGAAATGCGCCCGGTTTCCGGCGGCGAGGTTGCTACAGGCGAGGATGGCCGCCGGCGGGTGCAGGTGGCGGTGCCGCCCGGTCGGTGAGAATAAGGGGCCAGGGAACAGACAGTAAAGGAAGCCAGAGCAGGGGCGCTACCTGTGGTTGCAGGTTTATCGTCCCGGCTTCCCGCTCTCCCGGTCTCTTTCTTGCTGGCCGCCGTGATCACGGGCTGATCAGCCCTGCACCCCCGTTCCGGTGGATGACGGAGCCGGGCGGGCGTGTTATGCTCTGGATGCATGGTTGGTGCATGAAAGCAGGGGGCGATGAGTGATAGTGTCTTTGACGCGCTGCAGTCGACGGGCAACATTGGTCGGGATGTCAGCGCGTTTCTGACGGCAATGGGCCGGGCTGATACGCTGGCCCATACCCGCCAGGTGGTGGGCCAGGCCCGCATCCTGGCGGCGCGCTTTGGCCGTGATATGGCCGGGGATATGACCCGCGCGGCCCAGGCGGCCTGGTGCCATGATCTGGCGGCCGTCGTGCCGCCGCAGAATCTGCTGGACGAGATCAGGCGATGGAACGTCCGCCTCAAGCTGGAAGACCGCGCCATCCCGCCGCTCTTGCACGGTCCACTGGCGGCGGCGGTCGCCCGGCGGAAGCTGGGCATCACCAGCCGGGTCGTGCTGAACGCCATTCGCTATCATTCCACGCTGCGCGCCGGGGCGGGCCGGCTGGAGAAAATCGTCTTTGTGGCGGATAAGGTCGCCCTTGATCCCGCCTCGCCGCGTCATGACTTCCTGCCCGCGCTCAAGGCGGCGCTGGATGTCGGGCTGGATGCGATGGCCTTTGCCTACCTGGACTGGGTGATCCGCCACGAGGACGAACTGGGGTGGACGATCCATCCCAACCTGCGGGCAGCGCACGCTGAGCTGTGCGCGAACCAGGTTGCCGGGGAGGAACCGGTCGCTCATGCCCGTTGAGAGCGCTATCCACGACCATCTGCTGCCCAGTAATGCAGTGGGTAGCGTGATGCGCCTGCGCGTGGTGACTCCGCCCGGCTACGACCGGCGACGCCAGTACCCGGTTGTGTACCTGCTGCATCTGTGGGGCAGCCATGAACGCTTCTGGACTGATCGGTTGGCTGTGCACGTCCGGCTGGCGGAGGGCATCGCAGCGGGGATGTTGCCGCCGATGATCCTGGCTATGCCTCAGGGCGACAAGAGCTTCTACCTCAACGCCGCCGATCCGCCCGGCGTCGTCTGGGAGGATTCGCCCTACAACGATGCGAGCGAGTATTACTACGACGGCTTTGACTGTTACGGCAACTACGGCGACTACCTGCTCAAAGAAGCTATCCCTTTTGTCGAGGGGCATTACCCGGTGCGGCGCGACCGCGACGGACGGGCGATCGGCGGTCTGAGCATGGGCGGGGCAGGGGCGGCTGTCCACGCCTTCACCGATCCGGCCCGCTTCTGCGCGGTCGGGTTGCACAGTCCGGCGGTCTTCTACGACCCGGATGGCCCCGGGGCGCCGCCCTGGATCTTCGGCATCGACGACGACGATGCTTTCGCCCGGCGCGATCCGCTGCACCTGGCGCGGCGCTTTGTCATCCCGGCCAGCCAGCCGCGTATCTGGCTGGATTGCGGCTGGGACGATCCGCTGCGCCGCAGCATCGAAACGCTTCACCAGGAGTTGCTGGCGATGGGCCTGGCGCACGATTACCATCTATGGCCGGGCGGCCATGACGGCGCTTACTGGGTGCAACATGTTGCCGACTATCTGGCCTTTTATGCGCGTGGCTGGTAATCAAGCGGTGCGGCGTGGGCGTGGCTGGCAGGTTGCCATGCTGCTTGGCGGCCTGATTCTGGCCGGCCTGTTGCCTGGCGCAATTGAAGCCCAGGGTGGCGACGCGACACTGCCGCCGCCTGCGGCGTTGCCGGAGTACGGCGTGCTCGTCCAGCAATGCGGCGCTGGCGTGCAACCGCGCGGTCCGGACTTTGCCGCCAGCGGCCTGATCGTGACCACTTTCTCCCGTGACGCGATGTGGGTGGTGGATCTGGATCGCCGGATGCGCTACCCGCTGCCGGAGACTCGCCCCTGCGCTCCTAACTGCCGGCCCTCCCCGGATCGCTGGCGGCTGCTGTATGTTTCGCCGGAGACAGCTACCTTCTGGACAATGCGACCGGATGGTTACGACCGCCAGCCGGCCTTCCCCTACTATGTCAGCGAGCTGGACTGGTGGGATGAAACACACTGGCTGGTATGGCCGACCGCTGGCCGCCCGGCCATTTACCCCATCGGCGTCCCCCCGGAGCAGGGGGAGCCAGTGCATCTGGCCGACTTTGACACGTTCTCCATCCAACCCGGCGGCTACTACGGGCTGCGGTTGGCCCAGGGATCGGCAGAGTGGCCGGTGCTGGAACTGGTCAACCTGGAGGATGGGGAGGCGCTGCCCCTGCTGGAGGTCAAGCCGTACAGCGGTGGGGCGGTCTGGTCGCCGGATGGGGCGCGGCTGGCCTACATTGGCCGGGGGGAAGTTGACCCGCTGGTCGGGCTGGCCGGGGCGGAGGTTTTTCTGGTGGAGCCGGGGGTGGCGGATGCCGTCCGTGTCACCAACCTGACCGGCCTGTATGGCGCGGTGCGGCTTAGTGGAGAGCAGATGACTCACGCCCTGAGCTGGTCGCCGGACGGGCGCTACCTGGCTTTCTGGGTGATCGAGATCATCGGGCCGGATATGGCCGCCAACGTCGGTCATGCAGTCATCCACGTACTGGATACCGCCAGCGGCAAAATCACGGCTTACTGCGGCTTTGCCACCAACCGGGTCAGCCCGCGCCTGCCAGCCCTGGTCTGGTCGCCGGACGGGCGCTACATTGCCTTCGGCGTCGACGTGCCAGAGGACGAGCGCGCCGCCCTGCTGCTGATCCTGGATACACTCAGCGGCGACTACACCGAGGTCAGCGAGGGGATGTATGCCGCCTATGGCACATACGACCCGGTCATGTGGGGCGTGCGCTGACGCTGCGCTGCGCCCCTTCCCACCTGCTTCATTCACGGCACTTCGTACAGGCGGTAGCCTTCCGCTGCCAGAATTTCGCGCAGCCCGGCTTCAGCAGCCCAGGGCGGTTCCGGCTGGCCCGGCGCAGCGATCCAGTAGTCGTGGGCGGTCACCGTGGCCCGATCAGCGGCGCCCAGCAGGCTCAGGCGCAGGTCAGCCTGCATCAGGGCGTAGTAGAAGTGGTATTCGGCGAACAGCACCGTCGATCCCGGCGGTGCTTGTGTCCGCAGCCAGCGGATCGCTGGCCAGCGCCCGCCGAGCTGGATGGCATGCCGGGCATCGTCGCTCATGAACGGGTCGCGCAGGATCTCCAGCTTGTGATCGACGGCCATCCGGGCGGTGGGTAGCGCCAGCAGAATGATGGCCAGCGGCAACGCGACGCGCGTCAGCCAGCCGGTGCGGGCCAGCCAGCGCTGATGGGTCAGCCAGCCGGCGGCAGCCAGCAGCAGGTCGGCGCCCATCACGGCAAAGACGCCCCAGATCAGCAGCAGAAAGCGCAGGTCGTAGCTGAACAGCAGCCACCAGACCAGCCAAAATGGGACGCCAAAGCCCAGCAGCAGCACTGCGCGTGGCTCCAGGGCCGGGCGTGCCCGCCACAACCTGATGGCCTGCCAGCCCACGCCCGCCAACCCCAGCGCGCCGCCCAGCAGAAAGTGCGACGGTGTCAGCGCCGGGCCAAGCAGCATGGCCAGCGTCCGGTTGGCCTGGTCGGTCCAGCCGGTAGGCGGGATCAGATAACCGTAGGCCAGCGAGGTGTGGACATACCATGGCCCTGCCGCCAGCAGAATCCCGCCCGCCAGTAGCAGGGACTCCCACCCGTTGATGGCCCGTCCTGCCCCAGTGCGTCTGAGCCAGTGCGTGAAGATTACCCAGCCAGCTAGCGCCGCCGGGATCAACAGCGCGCCGTTCTTGGTGAAGGCGGCCAGCCCGGCCAGCAGCCCGGCCAGCGCCGCGTTGATCATCCCCGGTCGGCGACTCAATCGCCAGGCGAAGATCATCGCCAGCAGGGCATGTGTTCCGGCGGGCACGTCAGTATAGGCGGAGGCGGCCCAGTGTGGCAGGATCGGCGTCGTCGCCAGCAGGTAAGCGGCGGCCAGCCCGACCGTCCGACCATACAGATCGCGCCCCAGCACGTAGGCCGCGCCGATCCCGCTCATGGCCAGGACGGCGATCACGAAGCGCCCGGCGTATTCCTGTGGCCCGCCACTGATCAGGTGGAGGTAGGCCATTGCCAGCGGAACGAGCTGGGGATAGGCGTCATATACTCCGGCTCCGCCGAAGCGCCCGGTCGTGGCGAAACGGTAGGCCATCGGCCCGTAGAGGCTCAGGGTGTCGTCTTCGCCAAAAGGCCAGTAGGCGGCGTTGAACAGCGTCAGGACGATTACGGCGGCGATGGCCAGTACCGCGGCGACGGCTGCCGGGTGGCGCCCGCTACTTCTCGGCGAAGCGGGAGGGGGTACTCTGGGGTGTTCGCGCTGCAGGACATAACCGCCCGCTCCGGCCAGCGTCAACAGGAGCGCCATCAGCGGTCCGGCAGCAACCAGCGTGGGGGAGACCGCCGCCAGCATCATCAGCAGCCAGGCCAGCCCACCCAGGCTCAGGGCGGGCGTCAGGAGGGCGACCAGCGCCAGGTCGTCCTCACCCTCAGGGGCGGGCGAACGCGACAGCAGCCAGCGTGCCCAGGGATAGGCCCAGAGCAGGCTGAAGATCGCGGCCAGCCAGGGAACCAGTGCGTTAATCATGCGCCTTCCTTCTTGCGTTGTCAGCTCATTGTAGCAGGCCCACCTGCCTCCGGCACCCCATTCTGCGTCGTTTTTTGACATTGGGAGTGTCTAAAGGTAAAGATATGGGTAAAATGGGGGTATGAGCCAATGTCCATACTGTCACCGAACCGAACAGCAGGTCAAAGCGGGTCTGAATGCCTCAGGCAGCCAGCGCTATCTGTGTAAGGCGTGCCGCCGCAAGTACACGCCCCAGCCGAATGACATCGGGTATCCAGCTGAAATACGGCGCCAGGCGCTGGAGATGTATGTTGATGGGCTGAACTTTCGGCGTATTGCGCGCCTGCTAAAAGTCAACCATCAAACGGTCGCCAACTGGGTCAAAGCCCACGCTGATCAATTGCCCGATCCGCCGCCGGCTCCTGCCGAGCCCATTGAGGTGGAAGAACTCGATGAGTTGTTCACCTTCGTTGAGCGTAAAAAAACGTCGTCTACGTGATCACCCAGGTCGACCGAGCCAGTCGCTGCATTGTCGGCTGGGATGTGGTCTGGGAAAGGAGCACAGAGGCGCTGCAAGCCATGCTCGACCGTAATCCTCAGGCCCGGCGGTATTATTCGGACGACTTCTCAACCTATCACACACTGGTGTACTATCCCGGTCGTCATCAGGCCCTGACCGACAAGAGCCAGACCTATTCCGTTGAAGCGGACAATGCTGAACTCCGTCACTATCTGGCGCGACTGGCGCGTAAGTCGCGTTGCTTTTCTCGGTGCATTCACGCCCTCTGGCGTTCCATCAAGTTGTTTGTGTTTGCCTGGAATCGCCGCCAGTTATTCAAACGCCAGTTCCCGGCTTACCCGGCTCACCTGAAAGATTTCGTGTATCCTTGAAATTAGACACTCCCTTTGACATTTCAGCCTTTGGATGACTATACTAGGGTACTACCTGTCGAGAGTGGAAGAGCCTGGGTGGGAAGATCAGGCCGGGGGTGCGCCAAGCCGGTCTTGATCAGCAGGCGGCGGCGCTTCAGTGAGGGGGGCTGCGGCAACTTGACAGGCACTGTGGGCTATTGCTCGGCGGGCTGCCGCCGGCATTGCACATGAGCGAGCACGTTGCTTAGGCCTTTCTTTTCATTTCGTCCCATTGTTCCTGCCACAGCGCAAACCACTCAGCCAGAGGGGGGATCGGCGGTTCTGCCGCGGTATCAGACCCCGGTCTCTGTCGTGTGATTCCTGTTGAGCGCCTTTCCGGCGCTGAGTCCGGAAGGCTATTGGTTCGCTCCAGAGCGAGGAGAGGAATACCATGAGGAAGCTGAATAGGGTTCTTCTGACCGGCCTGTTGCTGGCGCTGGCGCTGACCCTGGCGCTGCCGACAACGGCCCAGGGGCCGAAGGGCGGTATCATCCTGGAAGCCAGCTTCGGCGGTGACCCGGCCACCTTCAACCCCCTGCTGTGCACGGAGACGGGTTGCGCCCGGCTTGTCGGTTTGATGATGCCCGGCACGATCGGCGTTGATCCGGAGATCGCGGCGCCGGCTCGTGTGGGCGATAATCCGCGGGTGCGCGGTGCGCTGGTCAAGGACTGGCAGATCTCTGAGGATGGCACCGTCTATACCCTGACCTTCCGCGATGACTACTTCTGGACGGACGGCACCCCGGTCACAGCCTTTGACTACAAGTTCGCCTGGGATGCGATCGTCAGCGGCCAGACCGACACCAACCTGGGCTATGTCCAGGATGTGATCGCCAGCGTGGAAGCCCCTGATGCAACGACGGCCGTCGTCACACTCCATGAGCCGGACTGCAACGCCCTGCTCTACATCGGCTACATCCAGGTGATCCCATCGCACCTCTTCAGTGATGACTTCACCCAGTTCAACGACAACCCCTGGAACTTTGAGCCGACCGTGACCGCTGGTCCTTTCACCTTCGGGCAAATGCGTTCCGGTGAGCTGGTCAGCCTGCTGGCTAACCCGAACTACGTAGACGCCGAACTGGGCTATGTCAACTCTGAGGGCTTCATCTACAAGAATGTGCCCGACGCGACAGTGATGGTCGAGCAGTTCCTGGCCGGTGAAGTCAACCTGCTGGATAGCCCGGCGGTCAACCGCCGTTCGGACATCCGCGCTGCCGCAGAGACCGGCGCGGTGCAGGTCTATGCCTACCCCGGCAACGCCTGGGACTACATGACCTACAACCTGGCCAACCCCGCCAATCCGCAGCCTGGCCTGGACGAGAATGGCAACGAGATCGTGCAGGAGCCGCACCCGATCTTCGGCGATGTACGCGTCCGGCAGGCGCTTGCCTATGCGGTTGATCTGGAAGCGATCATCGACGGCGCGGTCTTTGGCGAAGGCACGGCCATGGCCTCGACCGTGATCCCGGCTTCCTGGGCCTTTGACGAGACCCTGGAGCCATATCCGTATGACCCGGCCAAGGCGACCGAAATGCTGGCCGAGGCGGGCTGGGTGGATACCGATGGCGACGGTGTGCTGGAGGCGCAGGGCGCCCTCTACGCTGAGGACGGGACCGAGTTCCGCTTCACCCTGTACACCAACGAAGGCAACACCCGTCGCGCGGCTGTCGGCACGATCATCCAGGACGAACTGTCCCAGATCGGCGTCGCTGTGGACTTCCAGACAATTGACTGGAATACCATGCTGGACATCATGTATGCCCAGACCTACGATGCCATCATCCTCGGCTGGCGGCAGGGCTACCCGGATGACCCCGACTTCACCCAGATCTTCTCCATCCAGTCGGATGTGCCCGGCAGCGGTGATAACACCGGCTCGTACCACAACCAGCGGGTGGTGGATCTGATGCGTGAGGCGCGTCGCGTGCCCGGCTGCGGCCTGGAAGATCGGGCGGCCATCTACGCCGAGTACCAGCGCATCGTCAAGGAAGACCAGCCGTACATGTTCCTGTACGCCATTGACGGCATGTACGCCGCCAGCTCCAAGGTTGAGGGCTGGAACCCCTATCCCAGCAATATGTTCTGGAATGTCGACGCCTGGTCCGTTATGCCCTAGGGTTGGGCTGCCACAGGTAAACTACAGGACGCCGGGGCCGGCTGGCTCCGGCGTCCCCATCCCTGCCGCCGGAGATGCACCTTTTTCGGTTGAGCCGCCATGCAATTACTGATGAGTCTCAACCGAAAACGATGCATACCTCCGTTGACTCCCGCTCGTTCCTGCCGTTATGATCGGAGGATAAGCCATACCGGCTCTTTGTACAGGAGAAGCTAAGAGGCTTCAATCATGGTCAAGTACACGATTCGGCGCCTGATTCAGGCGCTTCCGACGTTGTTCGGGATCACCATCCTCTCTTACCTGCTGATGACTGCCGCGCCCGGCGGCCCGGTGGCCGCCCTCACTTTCGGCCAGCGGATCACCCCGCAGGAGCGTGAGGCGATGGCCGCCCGGCTGGGGGTCAACGATCCCTGGCCGGTGCAGTACCTGCGCTGGCTGCTGGGGGATGACTGGATGCGCTGGGACAGTGATGGCGACGGCGTGGCCGACCGCTCTTTCCTGATCCCGCTAGACGCTGATGGCGATGGCGAGCCAGAGCCGCCCGGCACACGGCTGGGGATCATCCGGGGCGATTTTGGCACGTCGTTCTATGCCCGCCGACCGGTGCTGCAGGTCATCGCGGAGCGCATCCCGGCCACACTGGAGCTGGGGCTGGCCTCCTTGCTGGTCGGCCTGATCGTCGGTGTGCCCATTGGCATCATCGCCGCTGTCCGGCGGGGCGGCCTGTTTGACAACTTCACCCGGATCATGGCCGTCATCTTCAATGCCGTGCCGATCTTCTGGCTGGGGCTGATCCTGATCCTGATCTTCGGCAGTATGCTCGGTGTGCTGCCGATGGGTAGTCGCTGCGCGCCGACGCTGATTGGCGATTGCCCGCCAATTTACGCCCGGCTGAACTACCTGCTGCTGCCCATGCTGGTGCTTTCGACTGGCGGCATCGCCGGTTACTCCCGCTATATGCGCACGGCGATGCTCGACGTGATCGGACAGGACTACATCCGCACGGCCAAAGCTAAAGGGCTACGCCCGCGCCAGGTCTGGTTCGGCCATGCTGCCCGCAACGCCCTGATCCCGCTGGCGACCTTCCTCGGCCCGGCGATCACCGGTCTGCTGGGTGGGGCGGCCATCACCGAGACGATCTTCTCCTGGCCTGGTCTGGGGCGCCTGGCGGTCTCCGCTGTTGTCCAGCAGGACTACCCGGTGGTCATGGCCGTCGTGATCATGACGTCTATCGCCACCATCCTGGGCTATTTGCTCTCCGACATCCTCTATGCGTGGATCGACCCGCGCATCCGCTTTGATTAGGCAGGGGCTGTAAGCTATGGCCGCACAAACCACCATCAAACCTGTGAATTTGCAGGAAGAAGAGGAACATCATGTCAGCGAATCGCTGTGGGCGACAGCTATGCGCCGCCTGCGCCGCGACTACCTGACGCAGATTGCCATTGCCGTCATCCTCCTGCTGGCTGTCCTGTCCATCTTGGCTCCGACCATCAGCCAGCATATCCTGCATGTTGACCCCAACCGCACCGATATTGCCAACAAGTTCCTGGGGATCGGTGCGCCGGGGCATATTCTGGGCACCGACGACCTGGGCCGTGATCATCTGTCCCGGCTGCTGCATGCCGGGCAGATCTCACTGGGCATCGGCTTCGGCGCAGCCATTCTGACGATGACGATCGGGCTGACCCTAGGCATCGTGACCGGCTACTATGGCGGGGTCGTTGATGACCTGATCAACTGGCTGATCACGACGCTGGACTCGATCCCCTCCCTGTTCCTGCTGCTGATTATTGCCGCAGTACTTTCGCCCTCGGCAGAGGCGCTGGTGCTGGTGCTGGCGTTGATCGGCTGGACAGGGGTGATGCGCCTGGTGCGTGGTGAGACGATCGCGCTTCGCTCGCAGGAGTTCATCGTCAGCGCGCGCTCGATCGGCGCATCTGACCTGCGGATCATGTTCGTGCACATGCTCCCCAACCTGTTCTCGATTGTGGCCGTCACCCTGGCGATCAATATTGGCAACCTGATTCTGGTCGAATCGGGTCTGAGCTTCCTGGGGCTGGGGGTCAAGCCGCCCACGGCGACATGGGGCAATATGCTGACCAACGCCCAGACCTTCTTCACCAAAGGTCCGCATCTGGTGGTCATGCCGGGGTTGTTGATCGTGATCACGGTGCTGTGCCTGTATATCATCGGGGATGGCATCCGCGACGCCTTTGACCCGCAGATGCCACGCTGATCCGCGCGTATAGGCAGATGCGCACACGCAGCAGGCCGGGGAGAGCGTTCCCCGGCTGCTGTGTTTTTCGGGCGGCTAGCTGTGGAAAGCAGGCAGTGTTGCTAAAATCATTCGTAGTAAGCGGTATGTTCAGCCTGGTAAGGCGGGCTTGAAAAAGGGGATGTTCCATGACCAAAACAGCGCTGGTATGTGGCGCAGGTGGATTTATCGGCGGGCATCTGGTCCGCAAGCTCAAGGCGGAAGGCTACTGGGTGCGCGGCGTGGACATCAAGGAGCACGAATTCATGCCCAGCACCGCCGACGAGTTCCTGTTGCTGGACCTGCGGGAGGAGCCAAACTGCCAGACCGCCCTGCGGCTGGGCGATGGCACCTTTGACGAGGTCTACCAGCTGGCGGCGGATATGGGCGGCATGGGCTTTATCCACACTGCCGAATGCGAGATCATGCACAACAGCGCCCTGATCAACATCCACATGATCCATAACGCTGCGCAGATGGGTGTACCGCGCTACTTCTTCTCCTCGTCGGTTTGCGTCTACCGCGACATGAAACCCGGCGAGCCGGAGATGACCGAAGCTGAGGCCATCCCCGCCAATCCGGATAACGAGTACGGCTGGGAGAAGCTCTATGCCGAACGGATGGCGATGGCTTACGCCCGTCACCACGACATCCAGGTGCGCATTGCCCGCTTCCAGAACTGCTACGGTCCCTATGGCACATGGCGGGGCGGGCGTGAAAAGGCCCCCGCTGCCATCTGCCGCAAAGTCGCCGAGGCCGAAGATGGCGGCACGATCGAGGTGTGGGGGGATGGTACGGCGATTCGCTCTTATACCTATGTGGACGACATGATCGATGGCATCTACCTGCTGATGCATTCCGATCTGGAAGGCGCGGTCAACATCGGTTGCCCGCAGTACGTTACCGTGGACGAGCTGGTGGCGACCGTAGCGGAAGTGGCTGGCAAGCGAATCCACATCCGCCATGTCGAAGGGCCGGTCGGCGTACAATCCCGCAACTTCAGCAACGAGCGAATCTACTCGCTGGGCTGGCGGGCCAGATACTACCTGAAGGACGGTATCGCCCGTACCTATCCCTGGATCGAGGAGCAGGTGCGGGCCGCCCGCGGCGGGTGATCCGTGTGGCTGGCCGCATAAGATGCGCAAGCAAGGCGGCAAGGGGATGGCCCCCTGCCGCCTTTGCTGTTGGATTGCCCGCAGACTGCCTAGCGGTCGGTGAATTCCTGCCTCCAGGTGCGCAGGCCAAAGCGACTGAGATAGATCGGGATGTTGCGGAAGAGCGGGTTTTCCTGCTCGATCTCGCGGATCATGGCTCGCTTCTGATGGGATTGCGGGCCGCAGAGCAGAGTCACCGACCCCCCTTCGCCGCCGGCGCCGTTGAGCTTCCAGCCGATCGCCCCATATTCCCGCGCGATCTCAATGACCCGTTTGGCGTCTTCGCTGACCAGGGCGCTGTTCAGACGTTCCTGGGCGGCGGTGTTCTCAATCATCGCCTGGCCCAGAGCGACGAAATCCCCGGCGTAGAGGGCATCCCGCGATTTTTCCGCCGTGACCCGCAGGTCGTTGAGCTGGCGGCAGTCCGGGCCGACATCTTCCAGTTCGCGGATGACCTTCTCGTGCACCTGCGAAGAGTCGTGGGTGTGACCCAGGTAGATCAGGGCCAGGCGGCGTTCCAGTTCCCACCAGATGCTGTTGGGCACGACAATCGGTGAGACGGAAGCATAGGGGTAAAGGTGCATCTCGATGAAGTTGATCCCACCGAACGCCGAGCAGAGTTGATCCTGAATCCCCGACTGGCGCTTGAGCATATCCGTCTCCACCCGGTGGGCCATTTGGGCGACCTCATGCGGGCTGAGCTGGCCCGGCGTCAGGCGGTCGAGCGCCCCCACCAGGGCCACCGTCACGGCTGCTGACGTGCCCGTGGAAGCGCCCGCCGGGGCTTCTGAGAAGATGGTGACCTGCAGGGCCACATTCTCCGGCACGCGCATCAGTTCGATGGTGGCTTCCAGCAGGGGGTGGCGGTCCCAGCCGGGCAGGTCCGGGTTCATGACGTAGCGTTCGCCGTAGTTCTCGGCGAAGATGATGATCCGTTCATCCTGACCGTCGTAGGGATAAACTTCGATCTGCACTTCCACGTAGGGGTAGACGCCGATGTTGAAGATCTTGCCGTACTTGGCGAACCAGGTATCCGTCCAGCCGCCGTTATCGCAGATGCGGATGGGGGCCACGCTGTTGATCACACACAGAGGGGTTCGCGCTTGATCTTGCATGAGGATTCGTCCTGTTACAGGCTGGTGGCGCTAACGCCGTGGCGCTGAAGAACGCTTCCATTGTACTCGAAAATCCGCCGGCGGCTCCGCCAGGCGGCTGTGGCTGATGCGGCTGATCGGCGGCGTCACGCCTCTAGGAAGCGATCAATGGCCTCCAACGCGCCAGCCAGATCGTCGTAGAAGGCGATCCGGAGCCGTGGATGGGAGCAGCCGGTGAGCATGGCCGACAGGTGTGTCCCGGCCCGGCACAGGCCCAGCACCGGGATGGCGCGGACGTGCAGCGCGTAGGCGATCTCGTATCCCACTCCCAGTGAGGGGACGGTCACTTCTGCGATCACGGCAGCAGCCTGATCCAGCCAGCCGATGTCCTGTATATAGATGTCGCGGTCGCTCTGGCCGACCTCGTCAGCCTCAAGCGTGGCGGAAGCGACGTGTTCGCTGAGCACGGTATGACCGGCCCGCCGCAGATGCTCGACGATGGCGGCGTAGACGGGTTGCAGATCGCGTCCGGCGCGGATCGAAGCCGCGAAATAGAGTTGCATGGTGGTCTATCCTGGCGGTATGCGCAGCCGGTGTTATGACTCGAGCCGGGCCAGCGCCTCGTCAACGCTCAGCCCGTCGTGGATCATGCTACGGAAGACGCCCATCATCCGGACCGGATCCGCCGCCTGGAAGACATTGCGGCCAATAAACATGCCGTTTGCGCCGGCGGCCAGCGCCCCGGCGACCATGGCCAGCGCCTGGCGCAGGGTATCCGTCCTGGGGCCGCCGGCGATCAGAATGGGGCGGAAAGAAGCTGCCACTACCTGGCGGAAGGACTCAGCATCGCCGCTGTAATCGGTCTTGAGGATGTCGGCGCCAATCTCGCAGGCCATCCGCGCGCCCAGGGCGATGAACTCGGCTTTGTAGATCGCATCTCCCACGCGCAGGCCGCGGGCCATCGGCTCGATGATGCAGCCGATGCCCAGCGCCTCGCATGCCTGGGCTACCGCAGCGACCTCCTGAACCTGGGTGGCCTCGGCGGCGGGGTCCTGGTAGCCGATGAACATGTAGACCAGCACAGCGTCGGCGCCCAGGCGGGCGGCATCCTCCGCCGTGCCCAGCAGACAACCCCGGCCCTCGTCGCTGCCCAGCATGGCCGGGTCGCGCCAGCGGTTGGTCCAGTCCAGGCGGAGGATGAGGCCGGGAGCGCCCCGCCCGGCAAACACGGAAGCATACTGGCGGGCGACGCCAGGGCTGACCAGAAAGGCATCCGCCCCCGCTTCGGCCAGCGTTTCAAGAACCTGGCCGGGGTTCAGGGTACCGGGGATCGCGCCCAGGTGTAACCCGTGATCAAACGCCACGACCGCTGCGCGCTGGGTCCGGGGATTCAACACGCGCCCCAGTCGGATGGTTTTGCCCGCGTTGGTATAGGCTGGCATAGGAACACTCCTCTGGCAGAAGGCCCGGCGGGCCGGATATCTCCGGCTGATCATCGCAGGGAGCAGGGCCGGGCTGGCGGGGGATGCTCCCTGCTGGCCTGACTATACTACGCCCGGTTGTCTGACTGCTAGAATTTGTCCTCCTCTTTGTCAAAGAGCGGTTTGGCGTCTTCGTGGTAGAGTTCATGTGCCCTGCAAGGGCCTGGCCAGCTAGCTGGAGGGTGAACGGTTTTCGCTCCCTGTGGTATAGTCAGAGCCGTGCTGGATGGTGATTCAGGCAAGCTGCGCAGGGGGAGGGAACATGCTCAGTCTGGCAGCCATCATGCGCAATGCCTACCGGGCCGGGATCGCTGTGCCTGCCTTCAACATCCCCTATCTGCCGATGATGGCCCCGGTGATCCGCGCGGTTGTCGACCAGGACTGCTTCGCCCTGGTGGAAGTAGCCCGCCTGGAGTGGACTAAATTCGAGGCTGGCAGCCCGGCGGCGGTCATGGCCGAATTTCAAAAGTGGCAGGCGCCGGAGCACGTCCGCCTGCATCTGGATCATGTCCCGGTCATCGATGAGGACAGGCTACCGGTAGACTACCTAGGGATCATCCGCGAGGCGATCGCCCTGGGCTACCATTCAGTGATGGTTGACGGCTCCCGCCTGAGTCTGGAGGACAATATCGCTGCCACGCGGGAAGTCGCCGCTCTGGCTCATGCAGCGGGCCTCCCGGTTGAGGCGGAACTGGGCGCGGTGCTGGGGCATGAGGACGGCCCGCCGCCGCCCTATGATGAGTTGTTCGAATCTGGCCAGGGCTTCACACAGGTTGATGAAGCGGTGCGTTTTGTCGCTGAATCCGGCTGTGACTGGCTTTCGGTCGCCATCGGCAGCATACATGGGGCCATCTCGGGCGTCTATAAGGATCAGAAGAAGATCAGCGCCCGCCTCAATCTCGACCATCTTGACCGGCTGCGAGCGGCGGTGGACATCCCGCTGGTGCTGCACGGCGGTTCCGGGGTGCAGCGTGAGTACGTGCTGGAGGCGTTCCGGCGGGGCATCGCCAAGATCAATATCGGCACGGAGATCCGACAGGCCTATGAGGCAACCCTGCGGGCCAGCGGGGATGTCAGTACAGCGCAGGGCGCCGTCTACGAGCGGACGACCTGGCTGATCCGGGACTATTTTGGGTTAAGCGGCACACGCAGGCAGATCGCAGCGGAGGCGGTATGAGTCTGCTGGGGATTGATGTTGGCACAACCGGCTGCAAGGCGGCGCTCTTTGCGCCGGATGGGCGGATGCTGGCGGCGGCCTACCGCGAGTACGATGTTCAGCATCCGGAGCCGGGCTGGGCGGAGCTGGACTCCGCTTATGTCTGGGCGGCGGTACAGGAAACGATCCGCCAGGTGGCCGGGCAGGCTGAGGTCGGAGACCCGATCGAGGCCCTGTCCATCTCATCGCTGGCCGAATCGGTGGTGCCGGTCAGCGCCGATCGACGGATTCTGGGGCCGTCGCTGCTGAACTTTGACTGTCGCGGTGAGGAATACGTGCCTGCACTCCGCCAGCAACTGACCCCGGAACGACTTTACTATATCAACGGCAATACACTGGGCAATCACTTTACACTGACTAAACTGATGTGGATCAAGGAGCACCAGCCCCGGCTGTACGAACAAACGGCCTACTTTCTGCACTGGACGAGCTTTGTGGCCTTTATGCTGGGGGCGGAGCCGACCGTCGATTACTCGATGGCCAACCGCACGCTCTTCTTCGACATCAACCGGGAGGCCTGGTCTGAGGAATTGCTGGCGGTCGCCGGGCTGGAGGCGGACAAACTGGCCCGTCCGGTGCCATCTCACACGGTGGTGGGGACGGTCTCCCCGGGCGTAGCGGCGGATCTGGGTCTTCCGCCGGGTGTGCAGATCGCCATCGGCGCGCATGATCAGTGCGCCAACGCGGTCGGCTGCGGGGTGCTCAATCCCGGCCAGGCCAGCTATGGCATGGGCACCTACCATTGCATTGCACCGGTGTTTACCGGGCGCCGCGCCCCGGCCATTATGATCGAGCGCGGGATCAACACGGAACATCACGCCATACCGGGGCGTTTTATGGCCTTCATCTACAACCAGGGTGGGGCGCTGGTCAAGTGGTTCCGCAATACTTTCGCTGCCGCCGAACATCAGCAGGCGCTGCAAAATGATCAGAGTATCTACCCGGCTCTGCTGGACGAGATGCCGCCTGACCCCAGCAGCGTCGTGGTGCTGCCACATTTCATGACCACCGGGCCGCCCGAATTCATCGCCAACTCCAGCGGCGTGATCACCGGCCTGCGGCTGGAAACCACGCGGGGCGATATCCTGAAAGGCATCATCGAAAGCATCGCCTATTCGCTGAAGGAAAACATCGACAATCTGCCGCCGACCGGGATCGCCATCGAGGAGTATCGCGTGGCCGGTGGCGGCAGCCGCTCCGATATCTGGATTCAAATCTGCGCCGATATCCTGGGCCAGCGTTTCATCCGCCCGGAGGTGACAGAGGCCAGCGCGCTGGGCGCGGCAATCATCGCCGGGGTGGGGTGCGGGGCGTTCACCTCCTTTGAGGAAGGCGTGGCGACGATGATCCGCCTGGGCAGGACGTTTGAGCCGGATATGCGCATGCATACACGCTATGGGCAAAATTACGCCAAGTATCGGCAATTATGGCCGCTGTTGCGGGAGTACTTGACCGGGTAATGGCTGCGCCGGGTGGTGATGACTGGAAGAGGGAAAAACTGTGACGGTTATTGCGCCGATCTACGTGGGCAAGGAAGCGATCGCGGCACTGCTGGCTTACTGCCAGGAACATAACCTGAAAGATCTGGTGCTGGTCGCCGACCGCAACACTTACGCGGCGCTGGGGGAGCGCGTTGAGCGGGCGCTGCGTGAGCAGGGCTACACGCCGACAACGATCCTGCTGGAAGGTGAGGAGGTTGTCGCCGACGAGGCCACCTGCATCAACGTCCTGGTGCGGGCGCCGGCCAGGCCGCAAACCTACCTCGCCGTCGGCTCAGGTACGATCACGGATATCGTCCGTTTTGTCAGCCATCGTTCGCGCAATCCTTTTCTCTCGCTGCCTACCGCGCCCTCCGTGGACGGGTATACATCCAATGGTGCGCCGCTGGTGCTGGGCGGAGTCAAGATCACAGTGGATGCCCAGCCGCCGCAGGCCATCTTCGCTGATCTACCGACGTTGCAGGCCGCGCCGGAGCTGTTGATTGCGGCGGGCTTCGGCGACCTGCTCGGCAAGACCACATCGGTGGCCGACTGGCGGCTGGGCGCGTTGCTGTGGGGCGAAGACTATGATGAGACAATCGCTGCCCGCACCGAGCGCGCCTACCGCGAATGTCTGCGCCATGTGGAGGCCATCCGCCGCCGCGATGAGGCGGGCATCCGCGCCCTGATCGAGGGCCTGATTGAGTCGGGTCTGTGCATCCTGGACTTTGGCCGCTCCCACCCGGCATCCGGCTCGGAGCATCACGCTTCGCATTACTGGGAGATGACGCTGTTGCAGCAGGGTCGCCCGGCGATCCTGCACGGCGCGAAGGTCGGGGTAGCTTCCCGGCACATCGCCGGGTACTACGCCCGGCTCCGCAGCATCCCCCGGCAGGAAGCCTTCGCCCGGATCGAACGGGCCAGCAGACCCGATCCGGAGGCTGAACTGGCCGCCATCCGGGAGGCGTACGGCCCGCTGGCTGAGACGATTATCCGGGGGCATGGGGATTTCCTGCAGATGTCGGAGGCGGCCTTTGCTGACCTCAAGCAACGGGTGATCGAGCGCTGGGATGCGGTACAGGAGATCGCGGCACAGGTGTTGCCGCCGGACGAGATCGCCCGGCTGCTGAGCGCCGTCGGTGGGCCGGTGAGCGGCCAGCAACTCGGCCTGCCGGAGGATGAAGTGCAACGCGGGCTGGCGTACGGCCACTACCTGCGTAGCCGCTTCACCATCACCAAGATGTTCCACCTGTTCGGGCTGGGGTAGTGGAACCGGGCCTAGCCCTGATCGGATGCCGCCAACAGGGTGGCTTAAGCCGATTCACGTGGAATGATGGTGTACGGGCTGGCGAAGAAACGGCGTGGCCCTTCTACCTTGCCCTCGATGCGCTCAAAGAGGGCGGTGGCCAGCTTGCGGCCAATGTCTTCCGGCTCCTGGGCGATGGTGGTGAGCCGGGGGCGGATGATGGTGGCTTCGGCGATGTTATCAATACCCATCACGGCGATGTCGGTCGGCACGTTCAGCCCGGCGTCCTGAAACGCCAGGATGGCGCCGATGGCCATCAGATCGTTGAAGGCAAAGAGCACTTCCGGCAGATCGTTGCGGGCCATCAGTTGTTCGGCGGCCCGCCGCCCGCTTTCGATGGTGAAATCTCCCCATAGCAGATGCTGAGGCTCATACTGCAGGCCGCAATCCGCCAGGGCCTGGTTAAAGCCCTGCAGGCGGCGCGGGCCGGGTGGGAACGCGGCGGGCACGGTCAGGCAGCCGATGCGGCGGTAGCCGCGCACCTCGATCAGCCAGCGCGTCCCGTCATAGGTTGCCTGGCGGTCATCCATGTGGACGACGTCCACCTGGGGATGGTTGACATGGTCGCCCAGTGCCACGATGGGCGTGCCCGATAGCCGCAGAAAGCGGTCGATATCCTCGTAGGTCAGATGGATCGGGGTCATGATCACGCCGTCGACCGGGCGGCGTAACACGGCTTCGCAGAAGTGCTTTTCGTTCTCGTAAAGGTGATCGCTGTTGGCAATCAGGACATCATAGTCGTAGCGGTGGGCAACATCCTGGACGCCGCGCACGATAGGGTGGTAGAAGGCGTTGGCGATATCGGCGATCATCAGCGCGATCATGTAGGTTTTCTGGGTGCGCAGGCTGCGGGCAGTCGTATTGGGCCGGTAGCCCAGTTCTTTGACCGCCGCCAGAACCCGTTCGCGGGTCTCCTGGCTGACCGGGATGGAGGTTCTGGACTGGTTAAGGACGCGGGAGACGGTCGGCTGGGAGACACCGGCCAGGCGGGCGACATCCTGCATGGTTGGCGGGCGGCCTGTTTTGGGTTTCTCGCGGGGCATGGTCTTCTTTCCACCTGGCACAGCTGATCAAGTGCGCTTGAGACCGGAATCGGCAGGACAGGCAAAGAACGCTGACCCTGCTGACATCAACGCAACACAACCTCTTTCATACTGAATTGTATAACGGTATACGATTTCGCAAAAGCCCCCAAGTTTTGCTAACCTGAGCCGGTTATTGGAGGTACTAGCATTGAACGATTTATAGTCATCTGTATGAAATGCACAAATGCATGGATCGACAATTGCCTTTGTTCCCGGCTCAACTTGCCTGAGTTGCTTGACAGGCTGGTAATTCTGTGATTTGATCTAGACGTGAATTCGAATTCATGCATTCGAATTTTCTTGCTGTGACTTGTTGATTTTTTACAAACCGGCGCCTGGTGGTGAGCGGTAGCCGATATTCCCCTTGAACGCCCCAGCAGGCCGGTTTTTGAATCGGCCTGTCTGATGAGCGCCTCTGCTTGGTATGCCTGTCTCTGAGCGCGTGCGCCGGCGGGAAGCCGGAAAGGAGGTGGAGCAGCCAGGAGTCATTTCGGTATGGAATGGCTTCGTGTCGATTGCGTGAGCAAGCTCGTACGTTGAACCATCTGGACGGTGTTCTTCACAAGGAGCAGAAGATGTTGAAGCGCTTTGGTTTGATCGCAGGAACTGTGGTGCTTGTCACCGTCATGCTCATGGTGTCCATGTCGATGGGCACTGTGCAGGCCCAGGAACAGCCGACGGCCACGCCGCCAACGGTTGGTACCGGTGCTACGCACATTAGCTTCTGGAACGGTCTGACCGGTTCCGATGGCGTGACCCTGATCGAAATGCTGGGCAAGTTCGCCGAAGAGAACCCGGACATCTCCGTCACGGTTGAAATGATCGCCTGGAACACGCTCTATCAGAAGCTCCAGACGGCGTTTGTGGCCGGCACGTATCCGGAAGTCTTCCTGCTGCATGCGTCGGAGATTCCGCAGTACGCCAGCTATGGTGTGCTCCGTGACCTGGGTGATCAGTACACCTCCGGCGGCGGCTGGCTCCCCGATGATGATCTCTCAGCGACCACGATGTCCGGTCTGATGTGGGACGGCAAGATCTATGGCATCCCGCTGGACAACCATGGCCGTGGCCTGTGGATCAACATCGACATGTTCGAGGCTGCTGGCATCTCGACCGACTACACCCAGGCGCCGACCACCTATGAAGGCTGGGTGGAACTGTTCCAGAAGCTCACGCTGGATGCCAACGGCAACAACGCCCTGTCGCCCGATTTCGACCCCGAGAACGTGGTGCAGTGGGGTTACACGGTGGGCGAATGGCCCAATGTGAACTTCCTGGCCGCGCTCTACCAGCATGGTGGGTCGTTCCTCAGCGAAGATGGCAAGACCATCACCGTCAACTCTGAAGCCGGTATGAAGGCGCTGCAACAGACCTACGACCTGGTCTACAAGTATCATGTCTCGCCGCCTCCGGCTGGCTTCGACACCTGGCAGGGCTTCGGCGCTGGCACGGTGGCCGTGCTGCCCACCGGTACCTGGTACCGCAATCAGTCCCTGCTGCAGACCGACATCAACAGCATGGCCTGGCCCAACTGGCAGTGGGGCCCCAACAAGGCGACCTGGTTCGGTATCCACACCTTCATGGTCCCCGCCGGTCTGGAAGATCCTGTCAAGCTTGACGCCGTGCTGCGCATGATCCGCTGGGTCAGCGAGCATCAGGTGGACTGGGCGGCTTCCGGCCAGGTGCCCGCTCGCCTGTCGGCCCAGGCAGCCCTCGATCCGGAGAACTATCCGTCCAACATCCTGCTGGGCAAGACCTTCTCCGAATACGGTATTCAGGACCCGCGTACGACGGTGACCCAGGAACTGCTCAGCCTGCTTGACGCCGGCCTGCAGGAAGCGCTCAACGACATCAAGCCGCTCGATCAGGCTCTGAACGATGCCGCGGCGCTGATGCAGGAAGCGCTGGATCGCGCTGGCTAACGTCGTAATTCAGGTCAAATCAGGTGGGGCGGATCACTGATCCGCCCCACGCTACTCGTGAGCCAGTTCTGCGAGTAGGTGTTCTTGAAAATCCGCACTGCTCTCTGTCTTCCTGTTCTCCAGGAGATAGAGCAAACGAACTTTTCGAGGCATGTGAGTGGAGGACAGGTAAGCCCATGTCTGCCATCATGGAGCGGCTTACCGGGTCCAGGCAATTTACTTTGCCTGTCAGCCTGAAGACCCGTGAAGCCATCGCTGCGTATACCTTCCTGGCGCCGTTCTTGATCTTCTTCGCCATCTTCTTCGTCCGCGCCACGATTGCTTCTGTTGAAATGAGTTTCTATGACTGGCGGCTCCTGCGCCCCACCCGGCCCTACATTGGCATTCAGAACTACCTTGAATTGTTCGATGATCCGATCTGGTGGGATTCGGTCGTCCATACGCTCTATTTCACTGCCATGACCGTGGTCGGAACATCGTTGGTCGGGCTGGCGGCGGCGCTGGCGGTGACCCGGCCCATCCATGGCCGGGGGTTCTTCCGCGTGCTGCTGTATATCCCTCAGCTGATGTCGGTTGGTGCTGTGGGTTTGATCTGGAACTGGCTGTGGAGCGGCCAGTTCGGCGTGATCAACTACCTGCTCAGTTTCCTGGGTATCCGTCCGATCAACTGGCTGGGGGAACCCAATCTGGTGCTGCCTGTCCTCAGCTTTACGACGATCTGGTGGACCTTCGGTTTCCCGATGCTGATTTACATCGCCGGCATCCAGGGGATACCGGAGCACCTGTATGAGGCGGCCAGAATTGATGGCGCAAGTGGCTGGCAATCGTTCCGCTACATCACGCTTCCACTGCTGCGCCCGACGATTCTGTTTGTGACAGTGACCGGGGTGATCGGTCATTTCCAGGTTTTTGGGCAGCCGTACATCATCACCGGTGGTGGTGGGCCAGGGAGATCCTCCTGGACCGTGATTATCTATCTGTACCAGCAGGCCTGGGTTGCTTTCCGGATGGGATATGGCGCCGCGGTAGCCGTAGTGATCGCGATCATCATGGCTATCATCACCACGTTCCAGTTCAAGATCATCAGCCGGCCTGTGGAGTACTAAAGGGGGCGGGGCATGAGCATCGTGCAACTCAGACATTCGACGTTCTTCCGCTATTTTGGCGTGTATGTCTTTCTGTTTGTGATGTCGGCGTTTGTGCTCTTCCCATTGGTCATTGCGGTTTCGCAATCGTTCATGACCAATCAGGAAGTCAATCGCTGGCCCCCCAGAGTCATCCCGGTTGAACCAACGATCGAAAGCTACCGCCTGGTGCTAACCCAGCAGGATGTCCGCCTGGACCTGTGGTTGCGCAACAGTGTCGTGGCGGCGACGGGGTACACGATCGCTGTGCTGGTCATCTGCTCGCCGGCGGCTTACGCCTTCGCCAGGCTCAATTTCCCCGGCAACAAGCCCCTGTTTGCCTTCCTGCTGGCGACCATCATGATCCCGGGGCAGGTGACGCTGATCCCCAACTACCTGTTGATGCGCGACCTGAAGTGGCTTGACACCTTCAACGCGCTTATCTTCCCCGGCGCGGCCAATGTCTTTGGCGTCTTCCTGCTCCGCCAGTTCTTTATGCAGGTGCCCAGGGAACTGGAAGAAGCGGCGGTGCTGGATGGCGCCGGGTACTTTGGGCGCTTCTGGCACGTAATCCTGCCGCTATCCACCAATGCGCTGACGGCGCTGGGCATCTTCGTTTTCCTTGGCCATTTCAATGACCTGTTCTGGCCCATCATCGTCACCAGCAGCCTGCAGACGCGTACCCTGCCGGTAGGCCTGTCGATCATCCAGTCGTCGTATGCCGGTCAATATCGCCCGATGATCCTGGCTGGCGCGGTTCTCTCGACGCTGCCGGTGCTGATCGTCTACTCAATCTTCCAGCGCCGGATCATTCAGGGCGTCACGTTGACGGGGATGGGGGGACGGTAAACGGCTGGCCCGTGCCCTACCTGGCGGCGGGCCTGATCACGCAGGACGGTGCCTTCGGACAGTTAAAGCCTTGGCCAATTCCCACGGGCTGGAAGCACAACCGGTTGGGAGGGTTGGAAGCTGCATGGTGGCGGGCAATTTCGGCTGGGGCCGGACCTGCCTGCGACCGGGCAGGCCTGACCGGGGAACCGCAAAGGGCCGGGGCGTGCGCTTAACAAACGAGGTGAATTCTGATGTCCGCTTCAAAAGCACAGATCTATCTGGATACTAACCGCAACATCAGCCCGATTTCACCCCTGCTGTTCAGCGGCTTTGCGGAGCATATGGGGCGTTCCATTTACGAAGGGATTTACGATCCCGATTCGCCCCACGCTGACGAGCGCGGGCTGCGCAGGGACGTGCTGGCGGCCCTGCGCGAACTGAACTTCCGGGCCATGCGCTATCCCGGTGGCAACTTCCTCAGCGGCTATAACTGGCTGGATGGCGTCGGCCCGAAGGATAAGCGCCCGCGCCGCCGCGACCTGGCCTGGCAGTCGATCGAGACCAACCAGTTCGGCACAGACGAATTCATGGCCTTCGCCAGGGCGATCGATACCGAGCCGATGCTGGCCGTCAATATGGGCACGGGCACGATCCAGGACGCGGCGAATCTGGTCGAGTACTGCAATGCCCCGCTGGGGACACAGTACGCCGACCTGCGGGCCGCCAACGGGCATCCTGAGCCGTATGGCGTCAAGTACTGGTGTGTGGGCAACGAGATGGACGGCCCCTGGCAGATCGGGCACCTGGAAGCCGAAGACTACGGCAAAAAGGCCCGCGAAGCTGCCAAGATGATGCGCTGGCACGATCCCTCGATCAAGCTGGTGCTGTGCGGCTCGTCATCCTCCCGGATGCCTACGTATCCGGAATGGGACCGGGTCGTACTGGAGCTGGCCTGGGAACAGGTGGACTATCACTCACTGCACTATTACGCCAACAACCACGACAACGACACGGCCAGTTACCTGGCTCTGAGCGCCGAATTCGAGGCGTTTGTCGATACGCTCTCCGGCGTGCTGCGTTATGTCAAGGCCAAGAATCGCTCCAGGCACGACGTGTTCCTCTCCTGGGATGAATGGAACGTGTGGTACAAAGCCCACCTGCCCAGCGACATGCAGGGCCAGTGGACAGTCGCGCCACACCTGATCGAGGAAGTCTATAACCTCGAAGATGCATTGGTCGCCGCCCAGTGGATGAATGTCTTCCTGCGCAAGAGCGATGTCCTGAAGATCGCCTGCCTGGCCCAGGTGGTGAACGTCATTGCGCCGATCCTGACCACCCGCGACGCGCTGCTCAAACAGTCGATCTACTATCCGTTCTTGCTCTTCAGCCGGCTGGCTTCCGGCGTGGCGCTGGATGTAGCCGTCAAGGCGCCGCTGTATGAGACGCAGAAGTTCGGGACCATGCCGCTGCTGGATGTCTCGGCTTCGTGGGATGAGGAGAAAGGCACGCACGCCATCTTCATCGTCAACCGCAGCCAGACGGAAAGCCTGCCGGTGGAACTGATCTGGCAGGATCGCGCGCCGGCACGGATCAGCAAGGCATACCGGGTGGCCGGGACCGATCCCAAGGCGGCCAATAGCTTTGAGAATCCCAACGTGGTTGTTGCGGTCGAGGTGGCAGCGCCGGTTCTGGATGGCAAGTCGGCGTCGCTGGTTGTCCCGCCGCTGTCGTTCACGGCTATCGAGGCGCAGCTGCGCTAGGCGCAGGCGCGATGCGATCCGGCGGGCGGGGGGTGGGGCAGCCCATCCCCCGCGTATTTTTGCCCGTGCTGACTGAAAGCGCATTCACAGGAGGAAAGATGAGCAGATTGTTTCGTTTGCCCCGCTTGCTGCAGATTAGCCTGGTGGTAGCCCTGCTGGCCGCGACCGTCGGTATGGCCTCCGGCCAGTCGGGCGAGCAGGGAACACTCCGCAACCCGCTGAACCCTTATGGCGGGGCCGATCCCTGGCTGACCTACTACGAGGGCAACTATTACATGGCCGCGACCACCTGGGCCTCGGCCTGGTACATGCTCAAGTCGCCCACCCTGGCCGGGCTGAAGACCGCTGAGCCGCAGCTGATCTACTTTGAGACAGAGCCATCGCGTTGCTGTAACTTCTGGGCGCCGGAATTTCACCTGCTGGACGGCCCCAACGGCAAGCGCTGGTACTTTTACTACACTGCCGGGCAGCCCTTTGGCAACTACGATCACCAGCGTATCCACGTGCTGGAAAGCGCCGGAACCGATCCGCTGGGGCCGTATACCTACAAGGGCCAGCTCATGGAGCCGACCGGCGACCGCTGGATGATCGACAGCAGCATCCTGCAGCTGAATGGGCAGCTATACCTGCTCTATTCGGCCTTTGGCCCCCGCCAGTCGGTGTACATCGCCCCCCTGAGCAACCCCTGGACGCTCAGCGCGCCAGGAGTGCTGATCTCCGAACCCACGTACCGCTGGGAGACCTCCGGCGGGATGGTCAACGAGGGGCCGGTAGCGCTCCAGCATGACGGGCAGACGTTCATCATCTTCTCCGCCAGTTCCTGCGCCACCGGCGACTATAAGCTGGGGATGCTGACCTACCGGGGCGGTGATCCGCTGGACCCTGCCTCATGGGAGAAGAATCCTGAGCCGGTCTTCCAGCGCTCGGATGAGAACGGTGTCTTTGGCCCTGGGCATAACGGCTTCTTCAGGTCGCCGGATGGCACCGAAGACTGGATCGTCTACCATGCGGTGGACTTCCCGGAGGGGGCCTGCGATGGCCGACGTACGACCCGCGTGCAGCGGATCGCCTGGAACGCGGACGGCACACCGGACTTTGGCATCCCGGTTGCTGTTGGCGAGCCGATCGCCGCACCCTCCGGGGACACAGGCGTTGACCCGCTGCCAGAATTGCCTGCGCTGGATGTTGTGCGCTTCCGCCCCTCCAGCTATTCGGAGGGCTATCTGCGCCATTCGGGCTTTATCGCGCGGTTCGACTACAGCGTCTCTCCACGAGCCGATTCGGAGTTTCTCATCCGCCCCGGGCTGGCCGATCCGGAGGCAGTATCTATCGAGTCGCGTAACTTCCCAGGCTTTTTCCTGCGCCACCAGAACAACGCCGTTTTCGTCCTGCCTGATGACGGCTCAGAAACCTATGAAGCTGACGCAACCTGGTGGATCCGGCCCGGCCTGGCGGACGAGAACCTGATCTCGCTGGAGGCGTATAGCCGCCCCGGTTACTATCTGGGCAAGACGTTCGGCGTGGTGGCCCTGTTTCGGCCTGCAGATTCCAGCCCCGCCGGCGCCCTGCAGGATGCTACCTTTTATCAGGAGCGCTAGCAGCCTGCCCTGTAGCGCGCCGGTGAGTCCTGCCGCCAGACAAAACGCAGCGCCGAAAGCTCTCCGGCGCTGCGTTCGATTCCGGGATCGCCTGACGGGTGATGCCCCGGCAAGCAGGCTTAAGCCTCTGTCTCTTCCTGCGGCGCGATGAATGGCCAGCCGTCGTCATCCCATGTCAGCGGGTCGATGCGCAGGGTAGGCGTGCCGTTATTCTGGGCGTCGTAGGCGTGGTAGACGATGTAGTCGCGATCCTCGTCCTGCAGGATGCAGTTATGGCCGGGGCCGCGCCAGCGCTCGGTGGGGAAGGTGACCTGCGTGCCGCCGCCGTCGAGCATCTCCACGCCGTCGCGGTCGACATAGGGGCCAGTGACCTTCTCCGAGCGTCCGACCATCACCCGGTAGGTGCTATCCACCCCCCGGCAGCAGAAGTCGAAGGACACGAATAGATAGTAGTAGTCGCCCTTGCGGATGATGAACGGCGCTTCTACCGAGCCGGAGCTGACATGGCGCGTAGCCAGGCTGTAAAGCGTCTCGTCCTCGCTGGAGAGCATGCCGGTCTCGTAATCCAGGCGACGCATCTTGATGCCTGACCAGAAGCTGCCGAAGGCCAGCCAGGGTACACCGTCTTCGTCGATGATCAGGTTGGGATCGATGCAGTTGTAGTTATCTGTGCGGAACGATTCAATCACCGGGCCATGATCAACCCAGCCCCAGCCCTCCGCCTCACGGTCGAGCGTGACGTTTGTCGCCAGGCCGATGGCGGAACGGTTGCTGCCGAAGGTGGAGGCGGAGTAGTACAGGTGGTACCGGTCGTTGAAATAGGAGATATCCGGCGCCCAGAGGTTGGTGGCACCGATCGTCTCCCTAGCCCAGGCGGGTACGCTGCCAAAGACGACCGGCGGCCTGGCCATCTTCCATTCAACCAGGTCGGTCGACTTGCGCACCTCAATGCCGGTGGCCGTGCAGAACAGGTAATATGTGTCGCCAGCCTTGATGATCGCCGGATCATGTACCGGCGAGATTCTGCCGGATAGCTGGGTCATCGCCTGCCCTCCTTCCGGGGCGCTGGCTGCGCCCGCCCGACGCGCCTGAAGACCGCTCAAGCCCAGCCCCAGCCCTGCGCCAAGCGCCAGGCTGGTGCGGAGAAAATGGCGGCGACTGTAACGGATGGACATGCGGAATTCCCTTTCCACTCAGACTTGCCAGCATCAGCGAGAGATCGGCGACTCTCAGCCGCGTTTGAGCCAGACGGCCATCTCATGCACACCGCGATGCCCCCAGGCATAGTAGGGGATGGCCATGAAGCCGTCCCCCCGGATCACGGTCACGCCGTGCAGCAGCTCCGGGTGGTGTTCGGCGTGCAACGGCAGGTCATCCGGCAGGATCAGATCGAGGGCGCGGCCATTGTTGTCGATGCCTTCCGCCGCGTAGACCAGTGGGCCGCGCTCCAGCGCCACTTTGCCGACAGTGTCGCTGATGGCCGGGTGAGCCAGCACGCGCCGGATGGGCATCGGGAAGTCGATTTCGACGACATCACCGGCTGACCAGTCGCGGGTGATGGTCAGGTAGCCATCGGTTTCCCCGGCGGCCAGCGGCGCGCCGTTAACCCGCAGCGTCACCGCGCCGGGGGTAGCGTCCAGGTAGTGGTACAGATCGCCGGGGACGGGCTGACCCTTGACCCAGCCGGGGACGCGCAACATGAGCGTGAAGCGGGCGGGCCGGGCCGGATCGACCTGCAGCCGGATGGCGCCGTCCCAGGGGTAGCGGGTCTCCAGTCGGAGCTGCACATCCGTCCCGCCAACCGCGACTGCCGTCTGGCTGCCGATGTATAGGTTGATGTACAGGCGGTCATCGCGCACGGCATAGATGTAGCCAGGCAGCGAGGGCATCAGACGCACCACGTTAGTCGGGCAGCAGGAGCACCAGAACCAGGGCTGGCGGGTGATGGTGTGATCGCTGTTAAAGTGGAACTTGGTGTCGCATTCCAGCGGGTTGACATAGAAGAAGGTATTGCCTTCCAGCGAGACGCCGGAGAGGAAACCGTTGTACAGCGTCCGTTCCAGGATGTCGTAGTAGGCGGATTTGCCTTCCAGCAGGAACAGCCGATGGTTCCAGAAGATGCTGCCGATAGCGGCGCAGGTCTCGTTGTAGGCGGTCAGGTTGGGCAACTCGTAATCGTCGCCGAAGGCTTCGCCGGTATGGCGAGCGCCCAGCCCGCCGGTCAGGGCCATCTTTCTGGTGACAACATTTTCCCAGATTGCCTTGATGGCATTCAGGTAGTCCTGGTCACCCGTCAGGGCGGCAATGTCGGCCATGGCGGAGTACATGTACACTGCTCGCACAGCGTGGCCGACTGCTTCGCGCTGCTCGACTACCGGCTGGTGATCCTGCATATAGCCGGGGTTACCGACGGCCTGCATCAACTCCCGTCCGTGCGGGCGCCCGCGCTCATCCAGGAAGAACTTGGCCAGCTTCAGGTACTTTTCTTCCCCGGTCAGGCGGTACAGCTTGACCAGCCCCAGCTCGACCTCCTGATGCCCCGGCACAGCGTGCAGGCCGTCCGGTCCGAACGTCCGGCAGAGCAGGTCGGCGGTGCGCAGGGCGATATCCAGGAAGGCACGCTTGCCGGTGGCCTGGTAGTAGGCGACTGCGCCTTCAAACATGTGGCCAAAGTTGTACAGCTCATGGCTCATGACCAGGTTGGACCAGCGGGTCGGGCCGGCGGCTTCATGGGGATGCTCCGGGTCGATCGTCCGGGCGGTGTAGAGGTAGCCATCCGGCTCCTGGGCGGCGCCGATCTTCTCGATGATGCCGTCGATGTAGGCTTCCAGTTCCGGGTCGGGCTGCACCTGTAGGGCGTAGGCCGCCCCTTCGATGACCTTGAAGACATCGGAATCGTTAAACTGCCACCCCGTGTGCGGGCCGGGCATCTTCCCGGCGGCTTTGTCGAAGTTGTCGATGCGCCCGGTTTCCTCGCACTTCTGGAAGTCGTAGGGGATCGTCACCTGTCGGTTGGTCTCGATGCGGGGCAGCCAGAAGGAATCCTGAATGCTCACCCGGGTGAATGGGATAGGCTGAAAGGGGTACTCTGAACGGGTAGTGGTCATGCGTCATTAAACTCCCGGTGGGTCAAATGAACAAATGCCAGCGAACGATGCCTGTCATCACCTGTTTTCTCCCGGCTGGCTGGCCGGGAGAAAAGCGCGATCGATTGCGGGATGCGGTCAAGGGCTGGTATGGGGTGCACGAATATCGCGGAGCAAAGCGGTCGTACAGGCTGATGATACCCCGGATTGGCCGGGCAGACAAACGTCTTACCGCTCGAATCATTGGCAGATGTTGTGCTGGCACGCATGTTGCCGTGGCACATGAGAACAGGCTAAGAAAACCTCCGGCGGGCGCGGTTGCACGGGTATACTGGCCACACCGGGCCCTGGCAGTGCCTGGAATCGTCCGGTGATGACTGGAGGACCAGCCCTATGATCCCATCACACCCTGCGACCCGTGCCCGCCACGCGGCGTTGCTGCTCGTCGTACTGGTTGCCAGTCTTGGCTCCGGCGGTATTCTGCTGGCCCAGGGGCCAACTACGTTTGAGATCGGGCAGGAACTGACCATCGCCGCTCTGCTGGAGCGCGAGATCGCAGGCAGCGAGATCACGTTTGAGGAGACGCTGGAAGACGGCGCCAACTACCACCGTTACATCGCCAGCTATGTTTCCGAAGGTAACCGGATCTACGGCCTGCTGACGGTGCCCTTTGGCAATGCGCCTTATGGCGGCTTCAAGGCCATCGTCTTCAATCACGGGTTCATCCCTCCGGCAAACTACCGCACTACCGAGCGTTATGTCGCCTATGTGGACGCCCTGGCGCGGGCCGGTTTTGTCGTTTTCAAGATCGATCTGCGCGGACATGGCGATTCCGAGGGCGAACCGGCGGGGTCGTATTTCTCGCCCGCCTACACCATCGACGCTATCGCTGCGCTCAAAAGCCTGCAGACGCTGGACTTTGTCGATCCGCAGGGCATTGGTATGTGGGGGCATAGCATGGCGGGCAACCTGGTACTGCGGGCCATGCTGATCGAGCCGGCGATCAAGGCGGGCGTGATCTGGGCCGGGGCGGTGTACAGCTACGATGACTTCTCCCGCTACGCGATCTCCGATCCGTCGGCCACCCGCGATGTGCTGGAGCGGCTGCCCGCCTTCCGGCGTTCCCGTGAGCTGTTTGAAACGTATGGCCGCCCGAATACCGAAGAGCCGTTCTGGCGGGCCGTGTCGCTGACCGCCAACATCGACCTGCTGAATGCCCCGCTGCAGATTCATCACGCGGTCAATGATGACGTGGTGAACATCGGCTACTCCTATGACCTGGTCAAAGTGCTAGCTGACCATAACAAAATTTACGAGTTCTACGAATATGAGGGCGGCGGGCATAACATCGACTCGCCGTACTTTGACCAGGCAATGCGCCGGACGATCCTCTTCTTCCAGCGAACCCTGTGATGTTCGTCGTGGCGTGGCGGGCCAGGTGATGTACAGTAGGGGCAACCATGCGCAGTCTGGATACGTGCACCAAGGATGGAGAAGATGCCCCTCAAAGTCGCCATGATCGGCGCCGGGTCGATCGGTTTTACCCGCCGTTTGATGCAGGACCTGCTGACCGTCCCCGAATTTCAGGATACCCGCTTTGCCTTCACGGATATTTCGCAGCGTAACCTGGACATGGTGACCCAGCTCTGTCGGCGGGATATCGCCGCCAACCGGCTGCCCGCCACCATTGAAGCCACCCTCGACCGCCGCCGGGCGGTCGCCGACGCTGACTACGTCATCTGCATGATCCGCCAGGGCGGGCTGGAAGCTTTCCAGCTGGATATCGACATCCCGCTCAAGTACGGCGTTGACCAGTGTGTGGGTGATACGCTGTGTGCCGGCGGGATCATGTACGGCCAGCGCACCATCCCGGTGCTGCTGGACTTTTGCCGGGACATCCGCGAGGTGGCCAAGCCCGGCGCACTGTTCCTCAATTACGTCAATCCGATGGCGATGAATGTCTGGGCCTGCAACAAGTACGGCGGCGTGCCGACCGTTGGGCTGTGCCACGGTGTGCAGGCCGGTCACCAGCAGATCGCCAGCGTTGTCGAGCACTGGGCGCGGCGCAAGGGCCTGATCGGGCCGGATGAGACCGTCTCGATCAAGGATGTGCCTATCGTGGCGGCGGGGATCAACCACCAGACCTGGTACATCAAAGCCGAGTGGCGGGGTATCGACCTGATCCCGCTGATGCTGGAGATGTTCGAGCAGCACCCGACCTTTCCCACGACGGAGAAGGTGCGGATCGATGTGTTGCGACGTTTTGGCTACTACAGCACCGAATCCAATGGCCACCTGAGCGAGTACGTGCCCTGGTACCGCAAGCGCCCGGAAGAGCTGCCCCGCTGGATTGACCTCTCGGTCTGGATCAACGGCGAGACCGGCGGCTACCTGCGCGTGTGCACGGAGAGCCGCAACTGGTTTGAGACCGACTTCCCCAACTGGCTGCGGGAAGAACCGCCGGTCATCGAGCCGGCCATGCGCAGCCTGGAGCATGCCTCGTATATCATCGAGGCGCTGGAGACCGGTCGTCCCTACCGCGGCCATTTCAACGTGATCAACCGGGGGCACATCACCAACCTGCCGGATGGCTGCGTGGTGGAAATCCCTGGCTACGTCGATCGTACCGGGATCAACATGCCGGTGATCGGCGATCTGCCGCTGGCCTGCGCGGCCACCTGCGCGGCCAGTGTGCGCGTCCAGGAGATGGCCATGGAAGCCGCCGTCCACGGCGATGTCACGCTGCTCAAGCAGGCCATGCTCCACGACCCGCTGGTCGGCGCCGTCTGCAACCCGGAGGAAGTGTGGCAGATGGTCGATGAGATGCTGGTAGCGCAGGCAGCCTGGTTGCCCCAGTACGCGGCGGCTATCCCGGAGGCGGCGGCGCGGCTGGCTGCCCACGAGCACAACGGTACCCGCGTCCCTCTGCGCGACTGGCAGGGCGCTGCCCGGCTGCCCGTCCGGACGGTGGAGGAGATGGCCCGCACCGAAGCAGAAGCCCGCGCCACAGCGGGCGCGGCAGATAAAGCCCACATGCTGGAAAAGAAGGACTCCTGACGCTGTTTTTTGCGTCGTCGCCAGCCCACAAAGCCAGAAAAGGCCCGGTGCAACCGGGCCTTATCCTTTGCTTCCTGCGATAGGCTTTGAGGGATGAGCCTACTTGATCGTCAGGGCTACGACAGATTTGGCCGGCAGATCGATCAGGAGCCTGCCGTCGGCGATCTGCGCGCCGTGGAACGGGGCCGGGCGGACGGCATCCGGCTGCTCAAACGTGTTGTGGGCGGTCATCGTCGGGGCGGTGAGAATTCGTCCACTGACCGAGGCGGCCTGCACCCCGCGCAACTCGCAGGTGATCGTCTGTGCGGTAGCCGGGTTCAGGTTGCACAGCGTCAACAGGATGTCACCTGCCGCGCTCTGCGAGGCGGAGGCGCTCACTGCCGGGATGGCCTGGCCGTTGAGCGTGTAATCGGCAACCTGTAGCTCCAGCGGCAGGAGCGTGGCATCCTGGTGGCCCTTGAACATCTCAAAGACATGATACGTGGGCGTGAGGACGATCTTCTCCCCCTGGGTCAGGATGGGGGATTGCAGGACATTGACCGTCTGAGCCAGGTTGGCCATACGGACACGGTCGCAGTGGTTGTGGAAAATGTGGAGCGTTAAACCGGCCACCAGGGCGTCGCGCAGGGTGTTCTGCTGGTACAGGAAGGCCGGGTTGGTGCCCGGTTCGGGCGGGTACCAGGTGCCCCATTCGTCGACGATCAGACCGACGTGCTGGCCCGGATCGTAGTAGTCCATGATGGCGATGTGCTCTTTGATGCTGTCCTCAATCGCCAGCGCCTTCTGCAGGACGACAAACCACTGATCCTCGCCGAATTCGGTCGCGGAGAAGTCTGTCTCCCGCATAAAAACGTAGTAGTGCAGGCACAGCGCGTCGATGGCACGCGGGCCGAGCACCTTGAAGACATCGCGCATCAGTACCTCAGTCCCGTAAATATACGGGCCGCCCATACCGCTGGCGATCTTCATGATCTTGTTGCCGCTGTAGTTGCGGACATAAACCTGAAACTGGCGGTAGAGGTCAGCGTAGTGTTCCGGCTTCATACAGCCGCCGCAGCCCCAGTTTTCGTTGCCGATGCCCCAGAAGCGGATCTTCCAGGGTTCGGCCCGCCCGTTGGCCCGGCGCAGGTTGGCCAGTGTGCTGTCGCCGTCGAAGGTCAGGTACTCCACCCACTCGGCCATTTCCTGCGGGGAGCCACTGCCTACATTGCCGCAGATGTACGGCTCGCAGCCCAGCTGGTCGCAGAGGTCCATGAACTCGTGGGTGCCGAAGCTGTTGTCTTCCACCACGTTTCCCCAGTGGAAGTTGATCGTGCGCGGGCGCTGTGCCTTCGGGCCGATGCCATCCCGCCAGTGGTAGGCGTCGGCGTAGCAGCCCCCCGGCCAGCGCAGGTTGGGGATGTTGATCGCCCGCAACGCCTGCACCACATCATTCCGGATGCCACGCGTGTTAGGGATGGGCGACTCTTCGCCAACCCAGATTCCGTCGTAAATGCAACGGCCCAGGTGCTCGGCAAAGTGCCCGTAGATGTGGCGGCTGATGGTCTTGTGGCCCAGGTCGGCATTGATCACCATCTGGTTCATAACGTTCTCCTTCACGATTTGCCTCTTCCTAACCGGAAACAACAGCAGGGGCATGCACGTGCATACCCCTGCCTGCTTATAGCAGACTGGCCGGGGGCGCTGGCCCGTCCGCCAGCGTGGGACAGCGCCGCCTGGCCAGGCATTACTACCTACTCCTCAGGGACGGTGGGCAGGCCGTTATCGTACTCCGGGAAGCCGGGGACAGGGTCCGTCCAGAGCTTGCCGTCGAGGTAATCCTGGAGGTTATCCGGGGTGACGACGACGGAGGGGGTGAGGGTGATCTGAGGGACTTCCTCACCGGCGAAGATAGCGGCCATGGCGTCAATGACGGCGACGCCCATGCGGAAGGGGTCGACGCCGAGGGTGGCGCTGAACTGACCTTCGGCCAGGAGGTCGAGGGTGGGCTGGTTGCCATCGATGCCGACGGCGAAGAAGTCCTCGTTGATGACCAGGCCGAGGTCCTGGGCGGCGAGGGCGGCGCCGATGGCCATTTCGTCACTGTTGCCGTAGAAGACGTCGATGTCGGGGTTCTGCTGGAGGGCGATGCCAGCGACTTCCTGGCCACGGGTGCGCAGCCACTCGGCACTCTGGGAGCCGACGACCTCGACATTGGGGCAGTTCTTCTCCAGGCCGGCCAGGAAGCCGCCGGTGCGGCGATGGGAGAAGATGCTATCGATACCTTCGAGGATGAAGACCTTGCCGGTGGTCTCGGCGGGGGTGGTGCCGTACTTGTTGGCGATCAACTGGCAGGTATAAGCGGCCAGTTTCTCAGCGCCGCCCCACTGGTCGTAGCCGATGTAGGTTTCGACCTTGCCCTCAGAGAAGGGGGTGATGAAGTTGTGGGCCAGGATGGGCACGCCGCGTTCGTTGGCGGCCAGCACGGCGGAGATGGCCGAGTCGGTGCCGATGGGGTTGATGCTGATGGCCTCGACGCCGAGCTGGAGCAGTTGCTCGACGGTGGTGACGAACGAGGCGAAGTCACCTTCACTGGCCGGGGCCTGGACTTCCAGCGTCCAGCCCAGTTCAGCGGCGCGGGCGCGCGCACCTTCCACCATCGCCACATGGAACGGGCTGGTCAATGCGGGCGGCACGAAGCCGACATAGTGCGTTTCCTGCTGGGCCTTGCCTGCGCTGACGGTTGGCACGGCCATCGCCAGGACCAATACAACGAAAAGCATGATATGGGCGAACCTGCGCATCTTTACTGCCTCCTCTAATGAAACGGACTTTTTAAAGCCCCGTGTTGCCACGAGGGGACAACCCAGTAGTGGTTTATTCGGGTGGGGTCTGCAGCGAGCCTGGTGCTGGCCGGGAGGCCCGCTTTTCCCCCTCCCGCATCGGCGTTTCTACTGCTGTAAAGCGGCTAGGATTCGGTGCTGCCCCGGCGCAGCCGCAGCCAGGGGACTTCACCCTGGCGGATGACGTCCAGCATCACGGCCAGTACGATGATAATCCCCAGTACGATCTCCTTGGCGTTGGAAGGCACACTCAGATAGACCATGCCCTGTTCGACGATACGGATGATGAACACGCCGACCATCGTGCCCCACACACCGCCTTTGCCGCCGGTCAACGGCGTACCGCCGATCACCACCGCGGCGACGGTCATCAGGGTCAGGTTGGTGCCATTCTGGTAGGCGCCAGAACGCAGGCGGGCCATGACCAGCACCCCGGCAATGGCCGCCAGCGTGCCGCTGATGCCGTAGATGATGATCTTCACGCGATTGATGTTGATGCCGGAAAGCCGCGCTGCTTCCTCGCTGTTGTTGCCCAGGGCGTAGGTGTGCCGCCCGAAGCGCGTCTGACGCAGCACCACCCACGAGATGGCGAAAATCCCCAGGGCGATCAGGAAGGGCACGGGGATGTTCCAGCGGTCAAAGAGGGGGATGCGATCAGTGATGACTTCCAGGACGCCGGTGCGGTTGATGTTGATCCCGGCGCCATTCGTCCAGACCAGCGAGATGCCCAGCAGGATACTACGGAAGCCCAGGGTCACGATCAGCGGGTTCATCCGGAACCAGGTGATCAGGCTGCCCTGGAACAGACCGATCAACAGCCCCGCGCTGACGGCGATCAGGATGGCGTAGATGGCCGGGATGCCGTTAGCCATCTGCCCACCGGCGATGTTCGTCCCGGCGATAAGGATCGCGGAGACCACGCCGCTAAAGGAGACCATCGCCTCGACGGACAGGTCGATGCCCCCGATCATAATCACGTAGGTCTGTCCGGCGGCGGCGATGGCGATCGCCGCCGTCTCCAGTAGCAGCAGACTCAGGCTGGTGGGTGAGCGGAAGGCTGGTGATAGAATCCACAGGATCGCAAACATAATCAAGAAGACCAGCAGCGGCCCCATGTTCGAAAGGAGCCTGCTCAGCTGCTTCCCCGGTGAGACACTGCTTTGCTTTTGCTCCGCCACACGTGTTTGGGTTGTCATATCGCCCTCTGCATCTGTCGGCCATTGTTGTGAGACCCGTTCCCGCTATCCGCGTAACCGGTAGCCATTTCCATGATGCGCTCCTGAGTGGCCTCTTCGCGGTCAAGAAAGCCGGTCACGCGGCCCCGGTGGACAACCATGATCCGGTCGCTCATGCCCAGAATCTCCGGCAATTCGGAACTGACCATGATCACGGCGCCGCCTTTGGCCACGAAATCGTTGATCAACCGATAGATCTCCACCTTGGCGCCCACGTCGATACCGCGCGTCGGCTCGTCGAACATCAGCACGCGGGGTTGGGTGGCGATCCATTTGCTGAAGACGACCTTTTGCTGGTTGCCGCCGGAAAGGTTGCGGACGATTTGCTCCAGCGACGAGACCCGGATCGCCATCTCTTCCACGAAGCGGCTGGCTAGCGCCGTTTCCCGCGCCCGGTCGATCAGGGGGCCGCGGGCGAAACGATCCAGGACGCTGATGGTGATGTTCTCGCGGGCGGAGAGATGTAGCAGCAACCCCTGCTGTTTGCGGTCTTCGGTCAGCAGGGCGATACCGTTGCGGATGGCGTCGCGAGGGCTGTGGATGGTGATCTTCTGTCCTTCGACGTAAACGTCGCCGCTGTCGATGGGATCGGCGCCGAAGATGGCCCGCATCAGCTCGGTGCGTCCCGCCCCGACCAGCCCGGCGACGCCCAGCACTTCCCCGGCGTGTACCGAGAAGCTGATGTCATGCAGGCGTCCGGCCTGGCTGAGGTGTTCGACGCGCAGCAGTTCCTTACCCTTGGGGGCGATCTGCTTGGGGAACTGATCGTGCAGGGTGCGCCCTACCATCAAGCGGATGAGTTCGTCGACGTTCAGTTCACTGACGGGTCTGGTGGCGATATGCTCGCCATCGCGCAGGACGGTGATGGTGTCGCAGACCTTGAATGCTTCCTCCAGGTGGTGGCTGATGTAGATCACCGCGACGCCGTGGGATTTCAGTTCGCGGATGATCTCAAACAGGTTGTCGATCTCGCGCAGGCTCAGGGCGGCGGTTGGCTCATCCATGATGATCAGGTCGGCCTCATGGCGCAGCGCCTTGGCGACTTCCACCATCTGGGCCTGGCCGACGCCCAGCTTGCTCAACTGAATCGTGGGATCGATGTCCAGCCGCAATTTACTGAGCAACGCTGCGGCCTGCCGGCGCGTTTCCTGCCAGTCCACAAAGGGGCCGCGCATGATCTCGCTGCCCAGGAAGATGTTCTCCATCACCGAGAGCAAGGGGACCTGGTTCAGTTCCTGGTAGATGGTGGTGATCCCTGCCAGTTGGGCTTGGCGAGGATTGGTGAAGGCCACTCGCTCGCCCTTGAACACGATTTCGCCTTCATCGGCCTGGTAAACGCCAGAGAGGATTTTGATCAACGTCGATTTGCCAGCGCCGTTTTCCCCTACAATGGCATGCACTTCGCCCCGGCGCACCTGCATGCTAACCCGGTTCAGCGCCAGTACGCCGGGAAAGCGCTTGGTGATGTTGCGGATCTCCAACAGGATGGGTTGCTCTTCATTCGCTGCCATCGCCTTATTCCATTCACCGGCTGGTCAAAGGCCCCAGTTACGCCTGCGCAACCGGGGCCTTTTTCGCGCCTAGTAGCTGGCTTCGTTCCAGCGAATCTCGTTCTTGAACTGACGCAGATCGGTCTTTTCGTCGATGAGGAGGAATTCGACATCCACCATCTCGGCCAGGTCCTGCATATGCTCAACGGTGAGCGCCTGGCTGAAGCCGGTATGATGCGCACCACCGGCATAGATCCAGGCCGCCGCCGCGACCTTGAGGTTGGGATGTGGCCGCCACAGGGCGCGGGCGACCGGCAGCCTGGGCATCTGCGCAGGTGGTTCGACGACATCTACCGTATTGACGATCATGCGCAGACGGTTGCCCATGTCCACGATAGAGACGTTCAGAGCGGGGCCAGGCCGGGCATCGAACACCAGACGGGCCGGGTCTTCCTTGCCACCGATACTCAGCGGATGCACCTCCAGGCGGGGCTTGCCGCTGGCGATGCTGGGGCAGACTTCCAGCATGTGCGCCCCCAGCACCCACATCCCGCCGGGATTCAGGTGGTAGGTGTAGTCTTCCATGAAGGAGGTGCCGCCGTTCAGACCGGCGCTCATCACCTTCATCGTGCGCACCAGCGCCGCCGTCTTCCAGTCGCCCTCAGCGCCGAAGCCGTAGCCCTCGGCCATCAGACGCTGCACGGCAAGGCCGGGGAGCAGCTTGAGGCCGTGCAGGTTCTCAAAGGTGGTGGTGAAGGCAGTAAAGCCGCCATCCGCCAGGAAGCGACGCAGCCCGACCTCAATCTGGGCGGCATCCCGCACTGATTGATGGCGCGCGCCGCCGGGTCGCAGTTCAGCAGCCACCTCGTAGGTGTCCAGGTACTCGGCAATCAGCGTGTCAACCTCAACCGGGCTGACCTGCTGGACGTAAGCCGCCAGGTCGCCCAGGCCGTAGCCATTGACCTGATAGCCGAAGCGGATTTGCGCTTCGACCTTGTCGCCTTCGGTCACGGCCACGAAGCGCATGTTGTCGCCAAAGCGTGCCACCTTCATGCTCTGGCTATCCAGCCAGCCACAGGCAGCCCGCGCCCAGGCGCCGATCTGGGCGTGCACTTCCGGGTCTTCCCAGTGGCCGACGATCACCTTGCGGTTCAGGCGCAAACGGCTGACCATGAAGCCGTACTCGCGGTCGCCATGGGCCGACTGGTTGAGGTTCATGAAGTTCATGTCGATGGTGGCCCAGGGCAGGTCCTGATTGAACTGGGTGTGCAGGTGGGCCAGCGGTTTTTGCAGCGCCTTCAGCCCCGCGATCCAGTTCTTGGCCGGGGAGAAGGTGTGCATCCAGGTGATCACGCCCGCGCAGTTGGGGGCGCTGTTGGCCGCCAGGCAAACCTCTTGAATCTCTTCGGCGGTGGTCAAGACGGGCTTGTAGACCACACGGGCGGGGATGGCCGGGGAGCTATCCAGCGCCCGGACGATCGTCTGGGCGTGTTGGGCCACCTGTTCCAGCACCTGCGGGCCATAGAGCTTCTGGCTGCCGACAAGGAACCAAATCTCGTACTTGCTGAGATCGATCATGGGGAAGACTCTTTCTAGCTAATGATGCTTTCTGCGGATACCTGTTATCTAAGATAAAAATACTGGTCGCGCCCGGCTGGTTCTGGGCGTCAAGGTGTGGACCTGAGGGTGACGTCCGGGGAAGCTAACCAACGTTGGCGCGCGCAAGGTGTCCATTTCTGTCAACGTTCACATATGCACTCAACGTAGCATAGTCTCTGTCGGTTGTCAATCAGCTAATAGTTCTCCTGTTCTTTACCAGCCCTGGAAAGGAACCGTGCTTTCGCGGATGATCAGACGGGGGTAGATCACCCGCTGCTCCGCCGGGGCGGCGGGATCGGCAATCCGATCGATCAGCATCTCCACGCTACGCTGGCCGACGATGCTGAAGTCCTGCCAGATCGTGGTCAGAGGCGGGTTGAAGTAGGCAGCCTCCGGCAGGTTATCGTAGCCGGTGACCGACACATCTTCCGGGACGCGCAGGCCGCGTTCGCGCAACGCCTGCACCGCCCCCAGGGCCATCTGGTCGTTGCCGACCACCAGCGCGGAAAAGCGCACGCCCATCTTCAACAGCGCCAGCGCCCCCTCGTAGCCGCTGCGGGCGCTCCAATCGCCGGCGATGCTGGGGCCGGGAGTCAGCCCGGCTTCCTGAATGGTCTGCAGCCAGGCGCTATGGCGGGCCTCCGCCCCGTACCAGTTGAGCGGGCCACTCAGTTCAGCGATGGCGGTGTGGCCCAGCTCAATCACGTGGCGGGTAATCAGGTGGGAGCCGTAGCCCTGGTCGATCACTACCGAGGGAACGTGCTGGCCGAGGCAGGTATCAATCAACACGAGGGGGGTGCTGCCGCAGGCGACATACAACTCATCGGTGTTGCAGCCACAGACCGGGGTGATGGCGACGATGCCATCGACATGCCAGCCGGCCAGGCGCTCGATGGCGTCCCGGAAGCTCTGGACTGACATTTCGGATACAGTGGAGAAGATCAGGTCATACCCGGCGGCTTTGGCCGCGCTTTCGATGTTGAGTAGCATCTGCAGCGGGCCATAATAGGCCATGCCAAAAGCGATGATGGCGATGGTATGCGAGCGCCGGGTGACCAGACTCTTGGCGGCCCGGTTGGGGTGATAGTCCAGCTTCTTGATCGCTGCCAGGACGCGCTCGCGGGTTTCCTGGGCCACGTAGGGGTGACTGTTGATCACCCGCGAGACGGTCTGGTAGGAAACGCCGGAAAGGCGGGCGACGTCATTGAGGGTGATGCGGCGCGATGGTTTGGCCATAAGTGGCTCCTGGGTCTGGGCCGCCGGAGGCAGGGACGGGGCGGCGGGCGACGGCGCCATAGAGCGATGATCCGGTGAGGATGATTTCCGGCGGGGCGGGGATGGCGGTGTCGGCTGCGCCGGGCCTGTTGGAATCCCCCATAACTACTTGACGAAGATGCATAATGATGTTACGCTGATACTGTGAACGTTCACAGAAAGCATACCACACATTAAAGGTGCTGGCAATGTATACGATCGGCATAGACTTCGGGACCGAATCAGGGCGCGCGGTGCTGGTGGATGTGCGTGACGGTCGTGAGATCGCCACGGCGGTCTACCCGTATCCCCACCGGGTCATTGACCACACACTCCCCGGGAGTGACAAACCGCTTCCGCCGGACTGGGCCTTGCAGGCTCCTCAGGATTATATCGGCGTTATCAAGCACACGATTCCCGCCGTCCTTAAGGAAAGCGGGATCGACCCTGCCGAGGTGGTCGGCATTGGCATTGATTTCACCGCCTGCACCATGTTGCCGGTCAAAGCGGATGGTACCCCCCTGTGCTACCTGCCTGAGTACCGCGACAACCCCCACAGCTGGGTCAAACTCTGGAAGCATCACGCCGCCCAACCCCAGGCCGACCAGATCAACGAAACTGCCCGCCGGATGAACCAGGCATGGCTCAACCGTTACGGCGGCAAGATTTCCTCCGAGTGGTTCTTCAGCAAGATGCTACAAACCCTGCAGGAAGCGCCGGAGATCTACCACGCCGCCGATCGGTTTATCGAGGCCGCCGACTGGGTGATCTGGCAGCTGTGCGGCGTGGAGACGCGCAACGCCTGCACCGCCGGTTATAAGGCCATGGTGCAGGATGGCACGTATCCGCCACGCGAGTATTTCGCCGCCCTGCATCCCGATCTTGCCGATGTGGTTGATACCAAGATGAGCCGGGTCTTTGCCCAGCTTGGCGACCGCGCCGGCGGTCTGGTGCCGGAGATGGCGGAGGCGACCGGCCTGCGGCCCGGCATCGCCGTGGCGGTAGCCAACGTCGACGCGCATGTCACCCCGCCCGCTGTCAAGGTCACCGAGCCGGGCACGATGGTCATGATCATGGGCACCTCCACCTGCCACATGCTGATCGGTACCGAACTGCGCGAAGTCGATGGCATGTGTGGCGTTGTGGATGGCGGCATCGTCCCCGGTATGTACGGCTACGAAGCTGGCCAGAGCGGGGTGGGCGATATCTTCGCCTGGTTTGTCGATCATGCCGTCCCGCCGGAATACCACGAAGCGGCCAAAGCGGCTGGTGTGGACCTGCATAAGTATCTGGAGACCGAAGCGGCCAAACAGAAACCGGGTGAACACGGCCTGATCGCCCTCGACTGGTGGAACGGCAACCGGTCAATTCTGGTTGACGCCGATCTGACCGGCCTGTTGCTGGGAGCTACCCTGGCTACCCGCGCCCCGGACATCTACCGCGCCCTGATCGAAGCGACCGCTTACGGCACGCGGGTCATCATCGAAGCCTTTGAGGCGAAGGGCCTGGCGGTGAACGAACTGGTGCTGGCTGGCGGCCTGCCGGAGAAGAACCAGCTACTCGTCCAGATTTACGCCGACGTCACCGGTAAGATGCTCAAGTTCGCCGGATCGGCGCAATCGCCGGCGCTCGGCTCGGCCATGCACGCCGCTGTCGCCGCGGGGGTCTACCCCAACATCAAAGCTGCCGCCGAGAAGATGGGCAAACTCAAGGATCGTGTTGTCCGACCAATCCCGGAAAACAAGGCAGTTTACGATCAGCTTTACGCTGAATACAAGCTCCTGCACGACTACTTTGGGCGCGGGGGCAATGACGTCATGAAGCGCCTCAAGGCGATCAAGCTGGCGGCGCGCGGCGTGGCAACCGGTTAACCCTCAAGGGGACCTGACCTGATGCGCCAGGGTGCCGTTCACGCGGCGCCCTGGCCACCCGCCAGCTTCGGACTGTTCAAGGGATGTCAGCACATGAAACTACAGGCTTTGCGGGAAACGGTCTGCGCGTTGCACGCGTTGCTGCCGCAGAACAACCTGGTCGCCTGGACCAGCGGCAATATTAGCGCCCGCGATCCGGAGACCGGGCTGGTGGTGATCAAACCCAGCGGTGTCAAGTTTCCCGATCTCACTCCGGAAAACATGGTGATCGTCGATCTGGATGGCAGGCTGGTGGAGGGGGATTACAAGATGTCCTCCGACACGGCTTCGCATTGCTACATCTACCGGCATATGCCGCACGTGAACGGCGTGGTGCACACCCATTCGCGTTATGCCACCGCCTTCGCCATCCTGGGGCGGGAGATCCCCTGCACTACCACAGCTATGGCCGACGAGTTTGGCGGTCCCATACCCTGCGGCGGCTTCGCCCTGATCGGTGGGGAGGAGATCGGGAAGGTGGTTGTGGAGACACTGACCGGCAGCCGAAGCCCGGCTTGCATCCTGCAGAATCACGGCGTGTTCACCATCGGGCCGACGGCTGAGGCGGCGGTCAAAGCGGCGGTGATGACCGAGGATAACGCCGCGATCGTCTGGGCGGCGCTGCAGATCGGCACGCCGATCCCCCTGGCGCAGGCGGATATCGACCGGCTGTACGATCGTTACCAGAATGTCTACGGGCAGCGCTAAGGCTGCCGTCAGACGGGCTGAACACACGCGTTCAAGGAGCGAAACGACGATGACTGCTATCCTGCCCGGCAGGCTTTCTGCCCTGGAGATTACCCGGCGGCCGGTGACGCTGGGGGTAATCGTCGGGAACCGGGGCTTCTTCCCGGCTCACCTGGCCCTCAGCGGGCGCAAGACGGTGCTGGAAGTGCTGGAAAAGGCGGGCATCCGGGCCATCATCACCCCGGAAGACGCGACCAATGTCGGGGCAATTGAGTCGCTGGCCGAGGCGCAGATCTGTGCCGATCTGTTCCGCCAGCACCGCGACGAGATCGACGGCGTGCTGGTGACGTTGCCCAACTTCGGCGATGAACGGGCGATCGCCAACACGCTGCGCTGGGCCGATCTGGACGTCCCGGTGTTGATTCAGGCGTTCCCCGATGATGTCGCCCGCATGGATATCGCCAACCGCCGCGATAGCTTCTGCGGCAAGATGAGCGCCTGCAACAACCTGCGCCAGTACGGCATCAAGTACACCATCACCAGCCGCCACACTATGGACCCCACCAGCGCTGAATTCCAGGCAGATCTGCTGCAGTTTGCGGGCATCTGCCGGGTGGTGCGCGGGCTGCGTCGCGCCCGGCTGGGGATGCTGGGCGCGCGCCCGGAAGCTTTCAAGACGGTGCGTTTTAGCGAAAAGCTGCTTGACCGCGCCGGGATCAGCGTGGAGACGCTTGACCTCTCAGAAGTTTTTGGCCGGATTGAGCGCCTGACTGATGATGACGCGGCGGTGCAGGAACGTCTGACGCACATCCGCGCCTACGCCCGGACCCAGGATGTGCCGGCGGCGGCTCTGCTCAAGATGGCCAAGTTCGGGGTGGTACTGGATCGCTGGATGGCCGATAACCAGTTGGACGCGACCGCTGTCCAGTGTTGGACGTCGATGGAGGAGTACTTCGGGATTGTGCCCTGCACCTTGATGAGCATGGCCAGCAATGCTCTAACACCTTCCGCCTGCGAGACGGATATCGCCGGGGCGCTGGCGATGCTGGCCCTGCAGCTGGCCTCCGGGCGGCCCTCGGCCATTGTGGACTGGAACAACAACTACGGCGATGACCCGGACAAGGGTGTGATCTTCCACTGCTCCAACCTGCCCAAAGCTATCTTCGTGGAAGACATCCCGGTGATGAGCTACCAGGACATCATTGCCGGGACGGTTGGTAAGGAGAATACCTACGGCACGATCTTCGGGCGGGTGAAGGAAAGCCCCTTCACCTTCCTGCGCGTCTCTACCGACGATTTCAGCGGCGAGATCACGGCCTATACTGGCGAGGGCCACTTCACCAGCGACCCGCTGGAGACCTTTGGCGGTTACGGCGTGGTGCATGTGCCCCACTTCCAGGACCTGCTGGCTTACATCTGTGAGAACGGTTTCGAGCATCACGTCAGCATCAATCAGTCGCGGGTAGCGGCGATCATCGACGAGGCGTTCAACAAGTATCTGGAATGGCCAACCTACCATCACCAATAGGAGTCACCGGCTGGGCGCCGGGTGAAGACCATGTCTGTGCTACTTGAAGCCAGAGGTATCACCAAGCAATTTCCGGGCACGCTGGCGTTGGATGATGTCCAGCTCGAATTACAAGCTGGCGAAATCCACGCTGTGATCGGGGAAAACGGCGCAGGCAAAAGCACGCTGATGAAGATTCTTTCCGGCGTGTACAGCGCCGACGCCGGCCAGATCTTCTTCCAGGGGCAGCCCGTCGCCCTGCGCAGCCCGCAGGAAGCAATCGCCCTGGGTATCGCCATCGTCCATCAGGAGTTGAGCGTTATCCCGGCCCTGACGGTGGCTGAGAATATTTATCCGGGTCGCCTGCCGACTGACCGGCTGGGCATGGTCAAATATGGCGAGCTGTTTGAGAACGCTCGGCGCGAACTGGCTCGCCTGAACGTAGCTGTCGATCCCCGCGCCGAGGTCAGCACGCTTTCTGTGGCTAACCAGCAACTCGTGGAGATCACCAAGGCGCTCTCCAGGCAGTGCAAGGTGCTGATCCTGGATGAGCCGACTTCCGCGCTGACCGAGCACGAAGCGGAGACGCTCTTCGCCCTGCTGCGCCGGCTGGCGGCGGAGGGGGTGGGCATCCTGTACATCAGTCACAAACTGAGCGAGATCTTCGCCCTCTCCGACCGGATCACCGTGCTGCGCGATGGCCGTTACATCGGCACGCGGATCACCGTAGAGACCTCCCCGGAGGAGGTGATCCGGATGATGGTGGGCCGCGAACTGACCGACATGTACCCGGAGAAGAGCACCGGGCGCGGCGAGCCGTTGCTGGAAGTACGCAACCTGCGCCTGCCTGGCCAGCAGCATGCCTGCAGTTTCACGCTCTACCAGGGTGAGGTGCTCGGCTTTGCCGGGCTGATCGGCTCCGGGCGCTCAGAGTTGATGCGGGCGATCTTCGGCGCGGATGAAAAGGAAAGCGGCGAAATCTTCCTGAAGGGCCGTCCGGTCACCATCAACTCGCCGCAGGATGCCATTAATCTGCGTCTGGCCTACCTGCCGGAAGACCGCAAGGCTGCCGGGCTATTCCTGGATATGGCGCTTAAGGCCAATATCGAGGCGGCGTCGCTGGCGCAGGTGACGGCTAACGGCTTCGTCGTGCCGGCGCGGGAGGTGGCCCTGGCCCGCGAGTACATCGGGCGGCTGAACATCAGCACCTACGGGCCGGATCAGGAAGTGCGCCGTCTGAGCGGCGGCAACCAGCAGAAGACCCTGGTAGCCAAGTGGCTGGCGATCAGGCCGAGCATCCTGATTGTCGATGAGCCAACGCGCGGCATTGACGTGGGGGCCAAGCGGGAGATCCACCATCTGCTGCGCCAGCTGGCACGGGAAGGCGTCGGGGTGATCATGGTATCCTCCGAATTGCCGGAAATCCTGGGCATGAGCGACCGCATCCTGGTGATGCACGAGGGCGCGATCGTCGCTGAGCTGGCGGCCAGCGAGGCTACCGAGGAACTGATCATGACGTATGCCAGTGGGCAGGAGAATGGGGCATGAGCAAGGTCGATGCGGCGGCGACAGGCAGGGCTGGCTACGACGGGGTGGCCGGATTCTTGCAGCGGATGCTTCGCTTCCGGGAATTCACCCTGATCGTGATGATCATCCTGGTGGGTTTGCTGCTGGAATGGCAGACCGGGCGTTTCCTTAGCTCGGCCAATATCAATGCGATTCTGATGGGCTTTTCGGCCTCGGCGATCATGATGGTCGGCATGACGGCGGCCCTGGTCTCTGGCGGGTTTGACCTGTCGGTGGGGTCGGTTTTCGCTATGGGCGGGGTGACGACGGCGGTGGCTCTGCGCGGCGGCCTGCCGATCTGGCTGGCGGTGCTCGTTGGCGTGGGTGCGGGTGCGCTGGCCGGGCTGACCAACGGCCTGCTGATCACCAAGGCCGGGATCAACCCCTTCATCACTACCCTGGGCATGATGAGCATCGCCCGCGGGGTCGGCCTGGCCATCACAGAAGGCTCTCCCATCGCCAGCCTGCCCCAGGACTTCTTTGTCCTGGGCCAGGGCAAGACGCTGGGCGTGGCGAACCTGATCCTGATTGCGCTGTTTGTGGTGTTCGTCGGGGATGTGCTGATGCGCCGTTCGGCGTTATTCCGCAACATCTACTATGTCGGCGGCAATCCGGACGCAGCCCGGCTTTCCGGCATCAACGTGGATCGGATTACGATCGGTGTCTACGCGCTGTCGGGGCTGCTGGCGGCGCTGGCCGGCGTGCTGTCGGTCTCGCGCTTTACGGTAGCCGATCCGGGGTCAGGCACCGGTGAAGAGTTGCGCCTGATCGCGGCCTGTATTATCGGTGGGGCCAGCCTGAAGGGCGGTAAGGGCACGGTGCTGGGCGGTCTGCTCGGCCTGATCTTCGTCGGGTTCATCAACAACGGGATGGTGCTGTTGCGGGTGCCGGTCTACTGGCAGAACCTGGCGATGGGCATCATCCTGCTGCTGGCGGTGGGCTTCGACACGTTCAGCCAGCGCTTCCAGGCCCGCCCGACCCGCCGGAAGGCTTAGGCCCTGTTCGGTTCTGTACGTCTCTGTTCGTCCGTTCTTTAGAGAGGAAAAGGAGATTTCCCTGTGAAGCGTCGTGAATTTCTTAAAGCCAGCAGTATTTTAGCCGCGTCGGGTCTGCTCCCGGCCCTTAAGACGGTCAAGGCCCAGGAGAAGCAGACCTACTATATGGTCACGTTCGTTTCCGGCATCGACTACTGGAAGGACTGCTACCGCGGGATGCAGGACGCCGCCGAATTCCTGGGGGTTGAAGCGATCTACACCGGCACGCCGGAGAACGACATCATCGCCGAGACCCGCGTCTTTGAGGAAGTAGCGGGCCAGCAGCCCGATGGCATCCTGCCGACCATTGCCAACCCGGATGCCTTCATCGCCCCCATCAACGCCGCTATCGAGGCCGGCATCCCGGTGGTCTGCTTTGACGCTGACTCGCCCCTCAGCAAGCGTTACTCGTTTGTGGGGACGGGCAACTACTATGCCGGTGTAGTGGCCGCCCGCTGGCTGGCCCCGCTGGTTGGCTCCGGCAAGGTGGCGATCTCCAGCGTGACCGCCCAGCTCAACCATGTCCAGCGTCGCCAGGGCTTCATCGACACGCTGGCTGCCGAGTTCCCGGATGTCGTGACCTCTGACGACCTGATCATCGATGACCAGAACAACTCGACCATCGCCGCCCAGCAGATGTCGTCCCTGCTGCAGGCCAACCCGGATATCAAGGGTGTGTTTGCCACGGATGCGCTGGGCGCGGTCGGGGTCGGGCAGGCGGTACGCGAGGCTGGCCTCTCCGGGCAGATCAAGATTATCGGCTTCGACTATGACGAGGGCACGCTTGACCTGATCGACAGCGGCGAACTGAGCGCCACGCTGGCCCAGGGTACCTGGCAGATGGGCTTCTGGGGCCTGATGATGCTCTACATGGTTCGCAACGGGTTCATCAAGTCCGTGTCTGACTGGAAGGCCGCGGGCATCTCGCCGCTGCCGCCCAACGTGGATACCGGCGTGGTGGTGATCACCGCGGAGAACAGCCAGTACTGGCGCGCTTCGTAACCGCTGCAGTAGCCGGTTGCTTTTGCCAGATCGCTGCGCGGGCTGGGTGGTTTCCGGCCCGCGCAGCCTGATTCCCGGCCCGGCGGTGTGAAGAGATGGCCTGACATGGTTGTGGGGCGGCAGGACACACTGGGGAGGGGCCAGCCCCGCAGCCAGCGGTGTCTGAGTACCACAGCGCCGCAACGCCCCGGACAGTCTCCCGGCCTCTCTTATGGGGGCTTTCCACTGGCCGGGCAGGCTTGCTATAGTTATCGGCAAGCTGTCGCAGGCCCGCGCTATGAGGCTTTGCTTTGTGCGGGTACACACAGTGCCGGAATACGCGCCCTGCAGGAACTTCAGGAAGGCTGCTATGCCGTTGCTGTTAGGCCTGGATATCGGGACGTCGAGCGCCAAAGCCGTGCTCTTTGACCCCGAATCTGCCGGAATCGTGGCCGTGGCCGGGCGGGAGTACCCGGTGCTTAAGCCCGCCCCCGACCGCGCCGAACAGGAGCCGCAGACCTGGTGGCAAGCTGTGGTCAGCGCGACGCAGGAAGTCATTGCAGCAGCAAGGCGCACTGACGTCGCCGCTATCAGCTTCAGCGGCCAGATGCACGGGACAGTGCTGCTGGACGCGGCGGGCGAACCGCTCGGCCCGGCCATCATCTGGGCCGATCAGCGCAGCGCCGCCGAGTGCGAGGCGCTGACCGCTGTGCTAGGACCGGAGCGTTACGCCGGGTTGGCGGGCACACTCCCGGCGGTGGGTTTCATGGGCGCTACGCTGCTCTGGCTGGCCCGCCACGAGCCGGAACGTCTGGCCCGGACGCACCGCGTGGTTTTCCCCAAGGATTACGTCCGGCTGCACATGACCGGGCGCATCGCTACCGAAGTGAGCGACGCCGCCAGCAGCGGCGTGTTCGATATCGCCGGGCGACGCTGGGCTACGCCGATCCTGGCGGCGGTCGGGCTGCCGGAGGAGATCTTCCCGGAAGTGCTGGAATCATCGGCGGTGGCTGGGACGCTGTTGCCGGAGGCCGCCGCCGAGCTGGGGTTAGCGGCGGGCATCCCGGTGATCGCTGGCTGCGCCGATCAGCCAGCCCAGGCTATCGGCAACGGCCTGCTGGGGCCGGGAATGGCCTCCGTGACGACCGGCAGCGGCGGGCAGGTTTTTGTGCCGGTTGCCGCCGGGGATGGTCGAATCGCCACCGATCCGCGCCTGCATGTTTTCATCCACGCCGTGCCGGGCGTCAATTACGTCTTAGGGGCGATTCTTTCGGCGGGGCTATCGCTGCGCTGGCTGCGCGATCTGACTGGCCTGAGCGGGACGCCGGGGGCCTACGCGCTGCTGAGCCAGGAAGCATCGGCTATCCCGCCGGGGGCTAACGGCCTGATCTTCCTGCCATACCTGGCCGGGGAGCGCACGCCGCACATGGACCCCGCCGCGCGCGGGGCGTTCATCGGCCTCAGCCACTACCACACGCGGGGACACCTGGCCCGCGCGGTGATGGAAGGCGTGGCCTTTGCCCTGCGGCAGGCGCTGCAGATCAGTCTGGGGCTTGGCGGTTCAGCGAGCGTGATCATCGCCGCTGGCGGCGGGGCGGAGAGCGCTGTCTGGCGGCAGATTCAGGCGGATGTCTTTGGCCTCCCGCTGCGCCAGACTCTGCTGGTCGAACAGGCCGGGGTCGGGGCGGCCCTGCTGGCCGGGGTTGGCGCGGGTATCTATCCGTCGTTTGCGGCTGCCTGCGCCCAGGTGGTGCGGCTGGGGCCGGAGACGGCGCCGCTGCCCGATCATCAGGCGATCTACCAGGCGCTGTATGAGCAGTTCACCGGGCTATACCCGCTGCTGAAAGCGGATTTTCACCGTCTGGCCGGGCGAGGTTAGCTTCCGACGGGCCGGGATGACGAAAGGACATATGGCTATGGTCAAATTTGGCGCTCACGCTTTTGTCTGGATCGGGGAGTGGACGACTGAGGCGGGCAACCACGCCATCGCGGAGGCGGGCCGGGTTGGCTTTGACCTGATCGAAATCCCGCTGCTCGACCCTGACCATTTCGACGCTGCCGCCCACCGCGCGGCGCTGGCTAAGGCCGGGATCACCTGCACCTGCTCGCTGGTGCTGCCTAAAGATGCCCATATGCCCACCAGGCCGGAAAAAGCCCGCGACTTCCTGTACCGGGCGCTGGCCCAGGCCGAGGCCGTTGGCAGCTACTACCTCGGCGGTTGCATCGCCTACTCGCTGGGCACGCTGACCGGCGCGCCGCCCACGCCGCAGGAACGCCAGACGGTGGTTGAAGTGCTGCGCGACGTGGCTGCTGAGGCGAAGCGGCGTGGCATCACCCTGGCCCTGGAAGCCTGCAACCGTTACGAAACGTATCTGTACAATACCCTGGCGGACGCCCGCGAGACCGTCCTGGCTGTTGGCGCGGATAACCTTAAGCTGCACGCCGATACCTATCATATGAACATTGAGGAAGAGGGCTTCTACCGCCCACTGGTTAACGCCGCCGATGTGCTCGATTACATCCACATGAGCGAGAGCCATCGCGGGCTGGTGGGCACAGGTACGGTCATCTGGGACGAGGTCTGGCGTGGGCTGGCCGACGCGCATTTTGACGGCCATCTGGTGCTGGAATCCTTCGCCGCGATCAATCCGGCGCTGGCGGCGGCCACCTGTCTGTGGCGGCCGCCCAACCAGGGGCCGGAGGTACTGGCGGCAGAGGGCTTCAGGTTCCTCAAGGCCGGCGCGGAAAAGTACGGGTTGCTGTAAGGCTGGCACGGCTGGGGGCGCGGCGGTGGCACTGGCTACGCCCCCGCCATGATTCTGGCTTTTGCCACCCGTTTCTGTCCCGTTGTCCCCGTCTTTAACTTGTGCCGCCTGCCTGTGGTTCGCCAGGCTTGTCGTCGGAGCTTCTGCTCGGTCTGGGCGCGTTCAACTTGCTGATAACGTTGCATTGCATGCTATAATCAGCGCAATCAGGTGGGCGCTGCTCGCCTGTAACCCTATCGCCCCGGATCATCCTGATATTGCCTGCCACTACACTCATCGCCCTGCGTGCCGGGGGATGGCGGTGCATATCTCGAGTCAGCGAACGCCATCCCGCACATGACAACTGGAGATCGATCCTGATGGATCTGCAAGCAATTGCCCGCGATATCCCTGATTACTCGTCCTTTCTGACCGTTGACGAACTGAACGCCTCCAGCCGCCGGCTGGTTGCGGAATTTCCCGGCCTGGCCAGCCTGCGCACGATTGGGCAAACCCGGCGCGGCGACCCGATTGAACTGCTCACCATCGCTGGCGGGCCGCGCCAGGCCTTCATCTTTGGCGGTCCGCACCCCAACGAGCCGATCGGCACGATGACGATCGAATACCTCAGCCGCCGCCTGTGCGAGGATGACGCCCTGCGGGCCGAGCTGGGCTACACCTGGCATTTCATCAAGGCCATTGACGCGGATGGGATGCGCCTTAACGAAGGCTGGTTCAAGGGGCCGTTCACACCCACCAACTACGCCCGCCACTTCTTCCGCCCGGCTCCCTTTGACCAGGTGGAATGGACCTTCCCGATCGAGTACAAAACGCTCAAGTTCAACTCGCCGCTGCCGGAGACGCAGGCCCTGATGCGTGTCATCGATGAGGTCAAGCCAACGCTGCTCTACTCCCTGCACAATTCTGGTTTCGGCGGGGTGTACTACTACGTCTCTGAGCGCTGCGAGTCGCTGTACCCCACCTTCCATGCCCTGCCGGAATGGTTCGGTCTGGCCCTGGACCTGGGCGAGCCGGAGATGAGTAACGCTGTGACCTTCGCCCCGGCCATCTATCAGATGCTTTCGTCGAAGGATACCTACGATTACCTGGAGAAAAATGGCGTGGCCGACCCGGCCCAGACCATGCAATCCGGCGCCTCCAGCGCGGAATACGCCAGCCGCTACGGCTCGTTCTTCCTGGTGGTGGAACTGCCCTACTACGATGATCCCCGCGTCAACGACCAGTCGCCGACAGATATCCTGCGCCGTGACGCCATCCTGCAGAACCTGGACGCGCAGGACGAATTTGACGGCTGGATGACCGCCCGGATGGAGGCTGTTAAGGCTGACCTGCGCCAGGAGACACCGATCACCCGTGCCGTCAACGCTTTCCTGGGGATGGGGCCGGCCTACCGCCAGGCTGAGCGCCAGTGGGCGCAAACCAGTGAGGAAACGAACCGACCTGCCACGCAGGCGGAGTACTTCAGCAACGCGCTCGGCTCCCGCTTCTACCGAATGCTTCTGCTGGGGATGTTTGCCCGGATGCTGGAAGCCGAGATCGCCGACGGCAACGCCAGCCCGGCGATCCGCCAGATCGCCGCGGAGGCGCGCGCCCGTCTGGAAGAGCAGGGCGCTGACCTGGAAAGCCGGCTTAACTACCGTGTGTTGCCCATCCGTAGCCTGGTCGGCGTACAGGTGTGCGCCGGGCTGGCGACGGCGGCTTATCTGCGTGACCGGGGGTAGCCCTGGCGCTGCCTGACCACAACAGCGAGTCGCGTGCGGCGTGGGCAATCAAAGCCAGGAAGGGAGGTGAGCGGGGAGACATTCAACGTGACGGGGTCGCCGATGGCTGGCGCGCGGCCACCGGGGGACCGTCGCCGGGCGGGGATTGCCGTCCCGGATTCCGTGCAAGATTAGAACAGGAAAGGGATTGGTGCCATGAAAAAGCTCGTTGTGCTGTTTGTGCTTGCCATGCTGGTGCTGCCATCCTCGGCGGCGATCGGGCAGGGTGGACGCGAGGAGACGTTCATCTACTCAAGCTCCTACGACATGACCACCCTCAACCCCATCCTGATGACCGATGGCGGCTCATTTGATGTGGCTCAGTTCATCTGGGCGGGCCTCTTCAACGTCGACCCAATGACCGGCCTGCCCGTCCCCGGCCTGGCTTCCTGGGAGATCTCTGAAGATGGCCTGACCTACACCTTCACCATCCGTGATGACGCGGTGTGGAGTGACGGCGTGCCGATCACGGCGCAGGATGTCAAGTTCACCTACGACGCCGTGGCCTCGGACGCGGTGCAGTCCCCGCGCAAATCTGACATCGAGTCGATCGCGGCGGTGAACGTGATCAACGATAAGACCTTTGAGGTGGTGCTCAAGGAAGTCAACTGCACGATCTGGAACAACCTGGCCGGTGCGCTGAACAGCCCGCTGCCCTCGCACAAGTATGCGCCGGACTTCAGCGACATCATGACCAGCGAGTTCAACACCAACCCGGATATCGCTAGCGGCCCGTACATCCTGGAAGAGCACCAGGCGGATGAGTACACGCGCCTGCGCGCCAACCCCAACTACTATCTGGGCGAGCCACAGATCCCGTATGTGATTGTGCGCGTCATGCCGGATAAAGCCGTCCAGAACCAGGCGCTGGTCGCCGGTGAGATCGATTATGCTTTCATGTATCCCGATGAGCTGGCCCAGCTCCCCTCGCTGGAGGGCCTGAACACCTTCTCCTTCCCGCTGCACAACACCCCGATTCTGGTCCTCAACTGGGGCGATCCCAACGATCCACAGCCGGCCTGGGACGCGGAAGGTAACCGGATTGACCAGCCCAAGCACCCGATCCTGAGCGACGTGCGCGTCCGCCAGGCGATCGCCATGGGCTATGACAAGGACGCCATCCTGGCGACCCTGGGCGAAGGCAACGGTGTGCGCCTGATCTCGTCGATCATCCCGACCATCACCTGGGCCTTCAACACCGAGCTGACCCCCTGGCCGTATGATCCGGATCGTGCCCGTGAACTGCTGGCTGAGGCCGGCTGGGCCGATACCGACGGCGATGGCATCCTGGACAAGGACGGCAAGCCGCTGGAGCTGGAACTGCTCTCCTCGCCGCTGACCGACCTGTGGGAGAACATCGCCCTGGTGGCTCAGGATCAGCTCTCGCAACTGGGCATGAAGATCACTGTGACCACGCTGGAGTGGGGCGCCTTCCTGAATGACCGCCTGCTGCCGCAGAAATTCGATATGCTGGTTGTTGGCTTCGGTGGCGGCAGCCCGCCCGACCCCAATGCCATCGCCAACGCGCTGATGTACAGCAAGAACGACATCCCTGGTTCCGGCTTTGACATCGCCTCCTATGTCAACCCTGAGGTCGACGACCTGCTGGTGCGGGGCCGTACCGTGCCCGGCTGCTCGGTGGAAGATCGCACGCCGATCTACTGGGAACTGCAGCGCATCACCCAGCAAGAGGTGGCCTACGACTTCACCGTCACCCCGAATCAGGTGCATGTCTACAGCGCCCGCATCCAGAATGTCCAGCCTGGCCCATGGGACAATGGCCTGTGGAATATCGAGAAGTGGACGATCAGCCAGTAGTTCTGACTGACAGATGAGGCTTACAGGCCCATCCGGCGTGACCGGGTGGGCCTCTCTTTTTTGCGGCGCTGACCCGGCCTCGAAGGGCTGCTGATGCTCTTATTGCGATGATTACCATCCACAAAGCAGGATTTTGTGGGAATCGACCGAATCTGGTTGACGGGCCACAGGAAGGGTGCTACCGTAAAAATACGAGGGGTCCAACGGACTCATGTAGGCGTTACGGAGGACGGCGCGCGAAAGCGTACTGAAGCTGGCAGGCAGTGCCAATATTAAGATTGGTGCTGTGAGTGGCCAAGACCGGTGTTGTGAGGTACGCCGGGGATAACCACAAGCGAAAATCGAAACCCCATAGTGTTAAGATTGTTTGGGAGCCAGCGTAGGGAGTCAGTTGCGCAAGCGGCTGATCAGTAACGCGCCAGAGAAACCGTAACGGAACCGCGTGACGCACCGGGGACCTCTCCCCCCGGGTTGATGGCCGCCGCCCTGGCGGCCGTTTTTTGTTCCCGTCTGCATCCTGCCGTGTGCTTCTCTTGTCGCTTGCTGAATCCCTCTCCCTGCCTATGATCAGGACTGTGCCGCCTGCTTTCGAGAACGCTACATGACCGCCTGGCCGCGCCATCCAACCATCTACGAGATCAACACCTGGGTCTGGCTACATGCCCTCAGCCAGCGCTACGGAAAGCCAATCGCGCTCGGCGATGTCCCTGCTGCCGAGTGGGATGCGCTGGCTATGTGCCGCTTTGACGCCGTGTGGCTGATGGGCGTGTGGGAGCGCAGCGCGGCCAGCGCCCGGATTGCCCGCGCTCACCCTGATCTGCAGGTGGGCTTCCGGGCTGCCCTGCCGGATTTCACCCCGGAAGATGTCATCGGCTCACCTTATGCGGTGGGCCGCTACGTTGTTGACAGGCGTCTGGGCGGCCCGGCGGGACTGGCCGCTGCGCGGGCGGCGCTGGCGGCGCGCGGCCTGCGCCTGATCCTGGACTTTGTCCCCAACCACGTGGCGGTTGACCACCCCTGGCTGGCCGAACATCCCGAATACTTCATCCAGGGCGTGCCTGACGATCTGGAACAGCAGCCGCGGGCGTTCTTCCGCGCCGGGGAACACGTTGTCGCTCATGGCCGCGATCCCTACTTCCCTGCCTGGACGGACACCGCCCAGCTCAACGCTTTCCACCCTGGCCTGCGCCGGGCGGCGATCGACACGCTGCGCGCCATCGCCGATCAGTGCGACGGTGTGCGCGTGGACATGGCCATGCTGCCAGTGGGGCGTATTTTCGCCGGGACATGGGGCGCGCGCGCCGGGGAGCCACCCGCTGCGGAGTACTGGCCGGAAGTGCTTGGCGCAGTGCGGCAAACCCACCCCGACCTGCTGCTCATGGCCGAAGTCTACTGGGACATGGAATGGGAACTTCAGCACCAGGGCTTCGATTACTGCTACGATAAGCGGCTCTACGACCGGCTGGCGCATGGCGATCCGCCGTCAGTGAACGCGCACCTGGAGGCTGACCCTGACTACCAGGCGCGGCTGGTGCGCTTCATCGAAAACCACGACGAACCGCGCGCTGCCGCTGTTTTCGATCCCCGGCTGGTGCGGGCGGCTGCCGTCACCGCTGCGACGCTGCCCGGCGCGCGCCTGTTCCACGAAGGCCAGCTTGAGGGGGTGCGGATCAGGCTGCCGGTGCAGTTACGCCGCCGCCACCCGGAACCGCCGGATGGGGCGCTGGGGGATTTCTACCGGGCGCTGCTGGCTGAACTGCATGCTGCCGTATTCCATGATGGTGTGTGGCGGTTGTGCCAGCGTTCCGGCTGGCCGGATAACGCCAGCTACCGGAATCTGGCGGCCTGGTGCTGGCGGCTGGAAGAAGAGCGACGGCTGATCGTCGTCAATCTGGGCAGGCAGCCGGCTCAGGGGCGCATCCGCCTGCCGTGGGATGACCTGGCCGGGGGAAGCTGGCGGCTGCATGACGCGCTCAGCGGCGAGACGTTCATCCGCACCGGCGATGAACTGCGCGATCCCGGCCTGTATGTCGGCCTGGAAGCAGGCGGTGTGCATTTTCTGCACCTGGCCGCGGGTTGACCGCTGGCAGAGGGAGGCCGCGCATGGCGCTTGTTTTCATCAGTTACTCCCGTAAGGATGCGGCGTTTGTCAACCGGCTGGTGGGCGATCTGCGGGCGCGGCAGGTGCCGATCTGGCTGGACCGCGCGGCGCTAACCGGAGGCGCGGAATGGCTGGCCGCTATTGAGAACGCCCTGGAGGATGCCACGCATCTGGTGCTGGTCATGTCCCCGGCTTCCAACCGCTCCAAATTCGTGCGCAAGGAGGCGCTCTACGCGCTGGAGGAAGGCAAGAACGTCATCCCGATCCGCATCGCCCCCTGCAAGCCGCCGCTGCTGGCCCGCGATTTACAGTACATCGACTTTGTCGAGGAGTCGTATGAGGCCGCCTTCACGCGCCTGCTGGCTGCCCTGCCGCAAGTGGGAGAGGAATCGCCTGCCGGCGAACCAGCCCCCGAACGCTATACCCGTTTCTGGGCGGCGCTGCAGAGCCGCGCCCGTCCCCGAATTCACCTGCATGATCACCTGAAACCACCCCGCCGCAATATGCTGGTCGCTAGCCCAGGCTGCCCCGGTGTGCGCTACGCCTATGTCCTGGGCCGCCGCGAGGCCGGCGTGCAGGTGATCATTGACCGCCGCGATGCTGCTGGCAGCAAAGCCCTCTTCGACATGCTGGCGACCTCCCGCCCGGCCATTGAAACGGCTTTTGGCTCGCCGCTGCGCTGGGAACGGCTGGAGCGCCACCGGCGCTGCCGGGTGGGGTGGATGACACCGATCGCGCCGCTGGAAGTGGAAGCCAACTGGCCGGCTGTGCAGGACGTGCTGATCGCTGCCATGATCCGGCTGGCGGCAGCTTTTGGCCCGCACCTGACCGCGTTGCCACGTGGGTAACAGATGGCCCGGCTCAGGTGGGGTGAATTGGGCCGGTTGTTGCAGAGATATCGTAATAGTCGTGTCAGCCTTTCAATTACTGTTGCAATTAGAGAAAATCTGCCATAATAGGGGTATCGCTTAACCCGGCGCCTTTACCATACCGGTTCTTCACTATTTACAGGCTGCCAGTGTGGTTTTCTTCCCGGTGTGGCGACCTTTGTGGGAGCTTCAGGCGTGCTGAATCGCAGCCGGGTTCGCTGGGCCAGTTGGTGGCCGGCGGCGTGTCTAGATTGCTGATCTTGTGTAGATAGGTTGCCCCCATGTTACGTATACGCACTTTTCTCCTCTCGCTCGTCAGCCTGGCGCTGATGGCCCTGTTGCCCGTGCTCACGCTTGTCAGCCTGAGCATCCCCTCTGAGGTCGCCCTGGCTCAGGGACCGCCCAACCCGATCATTTGCTACTCGGTCGCTGACGGCGGTGATATGCTCCATAGCATGGATCGCTTCACCGGCGTTGACCTGGGGGGGCGGCCCAACCAGACCGACCCGTACGATCAGGTCGAGGCCATTGAGCTTAGCCTGAATAACATCTTCCTGTGGGCAATCGATGACACCACCGATACGGGCGGCACCGGGCAGTTCGGGGTGATCGATCAGGTTACCGGCGTCTTCACCCCCATCGGCACCGGTATCGGCCTGGCGGATAACACCGTGCTAGGGACGCGCAATATCGGTGATGGCGACGGCCTCTCCATTGACGCCCGCACTAACCAGCTCTGGGCTTTGGAGCAGACCGGCGGTACCACCAACAATGCGATCTTCCGCGTCGATCCTGCCACCGGTAGCCATGTCAACGATGTCTTTGGCCCTGGCTTCGACTATGCTATCATCGACCTGCGCCCGGCCAACCTGCCAAGTTGCTCCGGCGGTGTCACCTGCACACCCGGCGTCAACTGCCCCAACACGATCGATGACCTGGCCATCCACCCGGAAGATGGCACGTTCTACGCCATTGTTAACGACATCACCGCGCCTACGGTGGACTGGCTGGCCCGCCTGAATGTGGATGGCCGCGACCCGGCCAATAGCCCTGGCTTTAACCCGGCTACCGGCCTGGTCAGCGCCTGCCTGGTGGGCATCCTCAATGATGGCACCGACAACGTGACCGATATGGAAGGCTTTGGTGTCTTCAATGACGGCACGTTCTACGGCACGACCGGCAGCGAGAGTATCATTGCTGCTCAGCAGAACACGTTGTGGCAGATCGACGTGACTACGGCCCAGGTCACACGCATTGGTACCTTCGCCACAGACACGGATTATGAGAGCGTGGCCTGTATCACTGCCGGAGCCAACGTGATGACCGGCACGGTCTTCTGCGAGCCGCCTGCTGCCTATGACGGCGTGTTCAACACCGGCGACACGCCCCAGGCTAACGCCACTGTACGCCTCTATCTGGATCGAGGTACGCCGGATCAGCTTGACGGCAGCGACATCCTGATTCAGGAGACGACGACGGGTGCGGGCGGTACGTTCAGCTTCTCCGTGGGCATGGCCGACACGCTCCTGATCGCCATGGACGGGGCGATCATCCCCGTTGGTAGCGTCTACACCACGCCGTTGACGCCCGGCAACGTGCATGAGGTGGACTTCCTGCCGCCCGGTGGGCCGCCTTTTATCGGTTACAACAATACCTCCAGCGGCAACGACTTCGGTTTCACCTGCCAGGCCGTCAGTACAACCGCCGATCTGAGCATCACCAAGAGCGACACGCCCGATCCAGTTGCGCCCGGCGGGGACATTACCTACACCATCGCCGTGAACAACATCGGCAGCGCTGCGGCGACCAACGGCACCATGAACGACACGCTCCCAACCGGGACGACGTTTGTCTCGCTGACTGCGCCGGGTGGCTGGTCATGCAGTACGCCAGCGGTGGGCAGCGGCGGGACGGTGAGTTGCACCAACCCGTCAGTGGCGGTTGGCGGGCCGTACACGTTCACGCTGGTGGTCAATGTTCCAGCCAGCTACGCTGGGCCAAATCCGATCCCCAATACGGCGACCACCGGCGCAGACAACGACAGCAACGCCCAGAACAATAGCGCCAGCACAACTACTGCCCTGACCACCACACCCCCCAGCGAAGCCGATCTGGCTATTGCCAAGAGCGACGCACCCGACCCGGTGACGCCCGGCAACGAGCTAATCTACACGATCAGCGTGGCCAATGTCGGTGCAATCGCCGCTGTTAATGGCGTGATGAACGACACACTCCCGGCAGGGACAACATTCGTCTCGCTTTCCGCGCCAGCGGGGTGGGCGTGCACCACACCGGCGGTCGGCAGCGGCGGGGCAATCGCCTGTACCAACCCCTCGGTGGCGGTTGGCGGGCCGTACCCCTTCTCGCTGACCGTGGCCGTTCCCGCTGACTACGCCGGACCGAACCCGATCCCCAACACGGCCACCACCGGCGCAGACAACGACGCCAACCTGAACAACAACAGCGCCAGCACCATCACCAGCCTGCCCGGTGGGCAACCCACCGGCGTGACGCTGGTCGATCCTGCCCTGAGCAAGGTTGGTGTCCTGCAGCCGGGCGGGCGCGGCGTGATCGGGGAGCGTGTGACCTGGGTGATCACGGCTACCAACCCGAATAGCGTACCGCTGACCGGCGTGGTTGTCAGCGACACCATCCGTGCTGATCTGCGCGTGGATGGCGCATCGACGGCTGTTGGGACGGCCACTGTCTCCGGCCAGCAGGTAACCTTCGCCCTGGGCACGCTGGCGCCGGGGCAGGTCGTTGAGATGCGCATCGAGACGACCATCATCAGCGGGCCGCAGCCGCCGATCACCAACCTGGCGATCCTGACGGCAGACGGTGGGCTGCGTGTGACCGCCTACGCGGAGGTGTTCGGCTTCCCAACGCTGCTGCCGGCGACCGGCTACCCGCCAGCCGGGTGAGCTGTGCTCCACCGCAGCCAGCGTACAACAGCCCCCGTCGATCCCCGGCGGGGGCTGTTTGGGTCGGAGGGCGCTACTTTTTTTTGCCGGAAATCGTCGAGTTTGCTAATCTTGGCGGCTAGTATCTGCCTGTAGCCCTGGTGCCTGCTGTCGCAGGTTATCCTGCCGCATTTCATGCCACATCTCCTATACACTCGCGCAGTCCGGCGGCTCCCGGCTAGCCATGTGAAGGTAGGGAATCCGTATGCGCACCTATATCATCCGCCGTCTGGTTCAGGCTATCCCCACGCTGTTCGGGATTACCATCATCTCCTTTCTGCTGATGCTGGCCGCACCGGGCGATCCGGTCACCCTGATCACCTTTAATCCCACCTCCACGCCGGAAGGCGCAGCTCAGCTCCGCCGCCAGCTTGGTCTGGATCAACCGCCACTCGTGCAATACCTGTACTGGCTGATCGGTAACGATTGGGTGAAGATCGATGTTGATGGCGACGGGGAAGGCGATGTTTATGGCACCCGGCATGGCTTTTTGCGCGGCGATCTGGGCCAGTCGCTGCAGCACAAGCGCAGTGTGACCGACTTGATTGTGGAGCGCATCCCGGCCACGCTCCAGCTCACCCTGACCTCCCTGATTGTCGGCTACGTGATTGGCATCCCGCTGGGGATCATTGCCGCGATCAACAATCGGGCCTGGTTCGACCAGCTTTCGCGAGTGCTTTCCGTGATCGGTAACGCCGTGCCCGGTTTCTGGCTGGCGCTGATTCTGATCATTATCTTCAGCGTTAATCTGGGCTGGCTGCCGATGGGTGGTATGCGCGATATCACGCGCCCTGCTGCTGAGACCAACATCCTGGAATCGATCCGCTACATGATCATGCCTGTTTCCGTCCTGTCACTGGGCATCATCGCCACCATCTCCCGCTACATGCGGGCCGAGGTGATCGAAGTGCTCGGCCAGGACTACGTTCGCACGGCCTACGCCAAGGGCCTCAGCCGGCGGACGATCGTGTTCCGGCACGTCCTGCGCAACGCCCTGATCCCGATCGCCGCCCTGCTCGGGCCTGGACTGGGTAGCCTGCTCGGCGGCGCAGTGATCACGGAGCAGGTCTTCAGCTGGCCGGGCATGGGCCGGCTGGTGGTCAACGGTGTGTTCCAGCGTGACTATCCCCTGATCATGGGATCGGTTGTGCTGGGCGCGGTGCTCTACATCCTGGGCGTATTGCTCTCCGATGTGCTCTATGCGTGGATCGACCCGCGCATCCGCCTGGAATAAGGAGGCGTGTCATGGCTACCGAGACCAGAATCCTGGATCTGGCAGAAACTACCGAGGTCTACCGGTCACGCTCCTTCTGGATTGATGCGCTGCACCATTTTGTGCGGGATCGGCTGAGTATGGCCGCGCTGGGCATGTTGCTGATCCTGACCCTGATCTGTTACGTGGGGCCGTCAGTAGCGGAAAACATCCTCAAGGTGGATGTCAACCGCACCAACCTGGCCAATCGTTATACCCCGCCGGGGCAGGGCAACCTGCTGGGCACTGATCATCTGGGCCGCGATCAGTTCATCCGCCTGCTCTATGGCGGGCGGGTCTCCCTGTCGATCGCCTATACCGCCAGCCTGCTTTCCATCACGATCGGTGTAGTGGTGGGGATCATCTCCGGCTACTATGGCGGAACGGTGGACGATCTGATCATGTGGTTTATCAACACGCTGGAATCGGTGCCGACGATCTTCCTGTTGCTGATCGCCGCCACCGTCTGGTCGCCCTCGGCGGAGGTGTTGATTCTGATCCTGGGGGCGCTGGGCTGGGTGACCACCTGCCGGTTGGTGCGCGGACAGGTGCTTTCCCTCAAGGAACGCGACTTCATGATGGCTGCCCGCGCCGTGGGGGCCAGGGACTGGTGGCTGATGCTGCAGCACATCCTGCCCAACACGCTCTCCATCGTGATCATATCCCTGACCATCAACGCCGGTTCGCTGATCCTGATCGAATCGGGCCTGAGCTATCTGGGCCTGGGCGTCCAGCCGCCGACGCCGACCTGGGGCAATATGCTGACCGAGTCCCGTTCGTACTTCGTGCAGGGCACGCACCTGGTGGTCTGGCCCGGCCTGCTGATTACGCTGACCGTGCTGTGCTTCTACCTGGTCGGCGATGGCCTGCGCGACGCCCTGGACCCCAGGAACGTGCGTGGCCGCACTTAGAGGGGAAATCGCCGTGTCCGCCCTACGCCGCCCATCGCGCCGGCTGCTGCTGGCGCTGGCCGCCGTGATCGTCGTTGCCGCGGCGGTGATGATCATCGTCCTGACCGCCCGGCCTGCCACGCCGCCGCTGGTGCACGAATACACCAAAAGCCCGACCGCCTTCAGCTTTCGCTATCCGGATGGCTGGATGTACCAGATTCCACAGGTGGGTGTGCTGATCCTGGCCCGCCCGACAACCTTTCAGGGCGTGCCGGGGCCGAGCTTCACCATCCACCGCAGCAATACGCTGGCCATGGAGGGCAGCCTGGAAGCCGCCCTGGATGAGTACCTGCGGCGCGGCCCGCTGCGTCCCAACCGCGAATGGGCGCTGGTGCAGGCGGTGACGCCGACCAGCTTCAAGGGCCGCCAGGCGCTGACGGTGGAGGTGCAGGGCAGCGAGTTTGAGGGCTGGCCGGAATTGCGCACCCGCATCACCGCCCTGCGCGCTGGCGTGGTGACCATCTACCTGTTCGTTCAGTCGGCCCCGGTCGACCAGTGGGAGTCCGAGCGCCCGCTGCTGGAGAGCATCCTTAACAGCGTGGAAATTTACGAATAGGGGCGCACCATGCTGCGCCCCTACCATCACCCCTACCGGTTGGGATTCAATTCGTCGTAGCTATCCAGGCGGTTGCGGCGGCCACGCTTGACGATCTCGCCCGCCCGCCCGCGCTGATGCAGCGCGTCGAAGCCCTCCGGCTTGATCGTCAGGCGCTTGCCGCTGTGCAGGTCGGCCACGCCCTTCTGCAAGCCCTCATCGCGCCCCAGCGCTTTGCCCTCCAGCCATAGTTCGCTGCGCTCGGCCCGGTCGTAATCGGTCGGCTCATAGTAGGTGGTGATGAAGCCCTCGTAGTTGCGCAGGACAACCTTGCCCGGCGACTGGCTGAGCACGTAGTTAGGCGCTACCGGAATCTTGCCGCCGCCGCCCGGCGCGTCGATCACATAAGTTGGCACGGCGAAGCCGGATGTATGCCCGCGCAGCGCCTCCATGATCTCGATCCCCACGGAAACCGGTGTGCGGAAGTGCCCCGCCCCCTGCACCAGATCGCACTGGTACAGGTAGTAGGGGCGGACGCGGTTTCTGACCAGCTTATGCACCAGCTCCAGCTGCACCTCCGGACTGTCGTTGACACCGCGCAGCAGCACCGCCTGGTTGCCCAGCGGAATCCCCGCCCGGCTGAGCCTGTCCAGCGCCCGGCTCAGTTCCGGCGTGATCTCCTTGGGATGGTTGACGTGGATGTTCAGCCACAGCGGGTGGAACTCCGCCAGCATGGCGCACAGCTCGTCATCGATGCGCTGCGGCAGGAAGACCGGCACGCGCGAGCCGATGCGCACGACCTCGATATGGGGGATGGAGCGCAGGGCCTTGAGCAGGTTGTAGAGACGCTTAGGGGCCATCGTCAGCGGGTCGCCGCCGGAGAGCAGTACATCGCGCACCTGGGGGGTGTTGGCCAGGTATTCGAGCTGATCTTCGTGATCGCTGCTGCTGAAGTTGGCGCTGTTATCCCCCACCAGGCGGGAACGGGTGCAGTAGCGGCAGTAGCTGGCGCACTCCGTGGTGACCAGCATCAGCACCCGGTCGGGGTAGCGGTGAACCAGCCCCGGCACAGGCGAATGGGCATCTTCAGAGAGCGAATCGGCCATCACCGCTTCAAAGGCCCGCGCCTCCCGCCCCAGCGGGATGACCTGGCGGCGCACCGGGCAGGTGGGATCGTCCGGGTCGATCAGCGAGGCGAAGTAGGGGGTGATGTCGATGCGGAACAGCCCCTGTGCCTGCAGACCTTCTTTTTCCTCGTCGGTCAGCCGGATGAGCTGGCTCAGTTCGTCGAGGGTGTTCAGGCGGTGGCTCATCTGCCAGCGCCAGTCATTCCACTGCTCATCGGGCACGTCGGCCCACAGGGCCGGGCGGGGGGTGACTTCGACGCCGTTGACAAGGACGGGCCGGATGGATTTGACGACCATGCTTGGCTCCCTGGCTAAAATCTGCCGCCCTGCGGCGGCCGGTCAGGATACGCCCCGACTTTAACACAGCCAGGGGCGGGGAACAAGCCTCAGCGCCAGGAGGCCAGGGGCAAGAGAAGGGAGGCCGGGAAAAGAAGGGGCGCCCCCGCGTGGGAGCGCCCCGGTGGTTGAGCGGTGCGAGCGGCGGGCGTTGCACCCGCGCTCGCCGGATGAGTGGCTATTCGTCGCAGTGGCCGGGGCCGATCAGGCCGTTGTTGTATCGGTCGAGGACGCCCGCCGTAGAGATGAAGTCCGAACGGGTCTGGCGCGACAGCCTGTCACTGGGCGTGAATCTGCTCAGCAGAGACTCTGCGTGTGCCAGGGTACCCGAGATTGCGCTTGGATCCGCCCCGTTCAGGACGTTCAGCTTGGCGGCGATGTAGGCATGGGCCAGGATGTAGTAGGCGTTGCCGCCGCTGGGCGGCGTCCACAGCACCTGGTACCAGGTCTTACCGCTGCTGAAGAACGGCGTGTCCGGGCCAAAGGCGGATAGCAGATACCAGGCATCATCGGGCCACCGCGCCGGGCCATAGATGGAGTGCGTCTTCCAGTAGCCGGGGGTCAGCGTGCAGCCACCGCACGGCACGGACACGGCCACCGTCCAGCTGTCGCTACCGGTTGCGCTGGTGTCGTTGGTGACGAACGAGGCGACGTTGACGAACTGGTATTCGCCACAGACGTCATACGGGCCGACATCCAGGCTGTAGGTGAACGTCTTGGGCAGGTCGGGGTAGCACACAACACCGAGTGAACCAGCTTTGTCATCAGTGACGGTAATGCACTCGTCGATTTCAGTGGTTGGCGTTGTGAGGAAGATCACGTCCGCCGTGCCGGTGAAGTTGGTCGTGCCGTCGGGCGTTGCTTTCAACTGGTAGTCATAGCTGTAATTTTGCAGCGTGGCGGTGGCGGTGTTGGTGCGGGACGACGCATCCGGGAGCGATGCGCCGTAGTTGCAGGCGCCTGTCTCGCCAGCCGGGACCGTCAGGCTGGACTGGTAACCTTCGGTCACGAAGTCACAGTCAACCCACGCCACAATATCAGGCGAAACCACGTCGGTAACATTAACTGTCAGGGCTGCGGTCGGGTGGGGGTTGGTTACGCTGATCACACCCCCGACGCGCCAGTCGCTGTCGGTGTAGGTTGCAGCCACCGTCACGCCATAATTAACCACAAACGTCTGCCCTGTGGAGAGCGTCAATGAAGTCTGGTCGCCGACCTTGTCGATCGTCCAGTTGTAGGTGCGGGTGAAGAGCGTGACAGCGGTCTTGCTCACGGTCGGTGTGTAGCAGTTGACGGTGACTGAGGCATCGTCGGACTGGCCGGTCTCGCGGATGGTGGCGGTGTTGTTGTGCGTGCCTTCGTCAGCGTCGCAGGTGAAGGTTGCGTTGTATGACACTGAGCCGCTGTTGCTAAAGGCCCACGAGCCGCCGTTGGTGTCGTCGACGTTGATCGAGTCGTTGATCAGGGTTGGGCTGGCGGGCAGGCTGAAGTCGGCTTTTGGCTCCGGACCAAATTCCTCACCCAGATGGCCAGAATGGTTGGTGATGGTCACCTTGACCGAGTTGCGGTATTGCGCACCTGCAACAGGGGTGAAGGTGATGTCATAGTTGTAGCACCCGGTTTCTCCAGGCCCAAGCTGCGTTGTTGGGATGATGGTTTGCGATGCGCCCGGCAGTGGCTGGAACTGACCGGCGCCGGTCTTGTACTCCACCTGATCGACGAGCTTCAGGTTCTCAGTAGTCACGGACCCGCCGTTGGTCACGCAGATCTGGCCACTGACGCCATAAGTATCAACGGGGGCACTCTTGGTGACCGTAATGGTGTACTGTGACGTGCCGCTGTCGCCAGTGAACAGGTTCCAGGTAGCGGGTGTCACGGACTTTTCAATCGTCCACTCAAACTCGCGTTCCCAGTAGCCCTCAGCCGTTTTATAGGCCATCAGGGTCGTGCCTGCCTGCCCCTGCCCCAGCGCTGGCAGTGCCACGGTCAGGATCGCCGCGAGGGCGATCAGCGTTACAAGGGTTTTGGTTCGCATCGTTTCTGTTGACTCCCTGTACAACTCAGTGGTTATCAAAATAAAATCAGTTCTCCCGCAGGCCGATCGGGCCTGTAGCCGCCCGGCGTGGCGGGAAGTTCAACGGGGCGTTCGTCCTTGCGGTCGGGTCGCTCCTTTCTTCTCCAGCACAACAGTGCGTCATGAGCACGACAGGATGGCGGCCCGGGGAGGAAAGGGAGCAGGGTGCCCGAAGATTGAAGCGGTACTATCGCTCCCCGGCTCTGGAGGGGGAGGGGAGCAGCGGTGGTAGGAAAAAAGTCCCCCCGTCTGGTATTATTGTAGGCAGCTTGCCGGGGGAAGAGGGTAAATTTTGGTAAATTTTCCACATTAGAATTGTGTGTAGCGTTTATTAACCGTTTTTCCAAAAAGTTGTGAAAATTAATGCTCTGGCGCGGCGTATCCTGTGGAGAGGGGCAGGCCATGGAAACAGGCAAATGGCGAGCGGCGCTGGCTGCGGTGGTCATTATCATCGTTGCGCTGCTCAGCGGACTGCCGGGCGGGGTTGTTGCCGCTCAGGGCGGTCCTATCCCGACGGCAACGCCTTTCTTCGCCCCTCTTAACGACCCGGCCCTGATCGCCCGGCTTGACCATGTTGAGGCGGCGACAGCCATCCTGCGCGATCTGGAGCCGCTGCGCCCGGTGACCCGCGCCTTCCTGACCCGCCCCGAACTGCTGGACTACCTGAGGCGGATGCTCGATGACGAGTACCCGCCCGCGCTGGCCCGCGCCGACGCGCTCTTCTACCATGCCTTCGATTTCATGCCGCCGGATACCGACCTGCGGGCGGTGCAGCTGGCCGTGTTGGACGAGCAGATCGGCGGCTTTTACGACCCCGATCTGCAGGCCATGTTTGTGATCAGCGCCGCGCAGGAAGCGACCGCCATGACCCGCATCCTCTACGCCCATGAATTCACCCACGCCCTGCAGGATCAGCACTTTGATCTGGTCGCCCTGGGGGTGGATCAGGCGCATTTTTCCGCCGCGCCGGATGCCATCCTGGCCCGCCAGGCGCTGGTCGAGGGTGACGCCATGTTGCTGACCGAGGGCTACGAGGCCTGGTTGCTGCGCCGCAGTCCTGCCGCCGCCTTTGACCTGCTGGGGGAGGCGTTGGGTGTGCGGACGGCGGCGCTGCTGGCCGCCCCGCCGATCACCCAGGCCGAGCTGCTCTTTCCCTATACCGCCGGGCGCGACTTCGCCTACGCCCTGTTCATGAAGGCGGGCGGCTGGGCCGGTGTTGACGCCGCCTACGCCCGCCCCCCGGACTCCACTGAGCAGGTACTGCATCCGGATCGCTACCTGGCCGGGGACGCGCCGCTGGCGGTGGCCCTGCCGCCGCTGGAGGAAGCGCTTGGCCCTGGCTGGACGCTGCTTTGGGAACGGACGTTGGGCGAATTCACCCTGCGCGAGCATCTCCGCCAGCGGTTGCCGCGGGCCACAGCAGATAGCGCAGCGGCGGGCTGGGGCGGCGACCGCTACCGCCTGTACGTTGACGCCGACGGGCGGATCGTGCTGGCGCTGCGCCTGGCCTGGGATACCGCTGCTGACGCGGCGGAGTTCGCCGCCGCCTACCAGGGTTACGCCGCCCGCCTTTATGACAGCCCCGGCTTCCCGGTGGACGAAACGACGCTGTGCTGGTACGGGGAGGATGTGCGCTGTTTGCAGCACGGGATGGTGGAGGCGGTCGTGGTGCGTGCTCCGGAGCGGGCGCTGGCGATGGCTGTGCTGGCGCAGGTGGGAGCTGGTGAAACGGTGAAGGAGGCAGAGGGATGAGCGAGGGCAAAGGCCCGATCCGGCTGGGCATTATCGGCGCAGGGCTGTTCGCGCGGCAGGCCCATGTTCCCGCCATTAAGGCGCTGGGGGATGCTTTTGAGATCGTGGCGGTATGCAGCCGCACGGCGGAATCCGCCGGCAAGCTGGCGGCGCTGCTGGATGGGCCGGTTGAGGTGTACCAGGATTCGGCGGCATTGCTGGCGCGGGGAGACATCGAGGCGGTGGATATCGTCCTGCCGATCGGGGTGCAACCGGCGGTGGTCAGCCAGGCGCTGGCCGCCGGCAAGCACGTGATCAGCGAAAAGCCGATGGCCCCGGATGTTTCCGCCGGGCGGCGGCTGCTGGCCGACTATGCCGCGCAGGTGGCGGCCCGGCCCGGCCTGGTGTGGATGGTGGCGGAGAACTACCGCTACGAAGCGCCGTTTGTCCGGGCGGCGGAGATCATCGCCAGCGGGACGATCGGGCGCGTGCTGCTGGCCGACTGGGCGATCCACGTGGCCATGACGCCGGATAATCCGTATTACCATACCTCCTGGCGGCGCGACGAATCATTCCCCGGCGGCTTTCTGCTGGATGGCGGGGTGCATCACATGGCCGGGCTGCGCCTGATCCTGGGCGAGGTGGCTTCCGTGACCGCGACCACGACCCGCCAGCGGCCTGACCTGCCGCCGGCCGATACGCTCAGCGCCGCCCTGCTGTTTGAGGGCGGGGCGCTGGCGTCTTACAGTATCACCTACGCCGGGGGAGCGCCCTGGTACGGGGCGCTGCAGATCGTCGGCGAGCGGGGGGCGCTGCGGATTGTCCGTAACGAGGCGCTGGAACTGACGGTAGACGGCCAGACGCAGACGCTTGCGGTGAAGCCATTTGGCGGGGTGGATGGTGAACTGGCGGCATTTGCCGCGGCCATCCGTTCCGGCACGGCGCATCGCAACTCGCCGCTGGAGGGGCTGCGTGATGTGGCCGTGCTGGAGGCGCTGCTCCGCGCGGCAGCGACGGGGATGCGGGTCTCGCCGGAGTATGTCGGCTGAGCATCCCCGCCGCCGGCGGGTTTCAGCGGGCCAGGGCGCGCAGCAGGGCGCCGATCAGGATCGGCGGCAGGCCGATCACGAAGGCGTTGGCGGCCAGCCCGGCGTGGCTGGCTGGCTCGGCCAGGGCATGCGTCCAGTGGCGGTACAGGCTCGCCACGTTACCGGTCAGCCCGCCCTGCCCGGCGGGGTCTTCCGACCGGTCGGGGCCGCCCAGATAGTCAAACAGGCCGGTCGCCATGACGATGAAACCGGCGACGATCAGCGCTCCGCCATATTGCGCCTGGGTGGTGCGGCCGGTTGCCAGGCTGAGCAACCAGACCAGCGCGAATAACGCCAGATCACAGAGCACCAGCCGGATCAGCACCCTGGCCCAGCCGGGTTGGTGTGCGTCATGCATTGCCATCGCTCCCCGAATCACTACCGTTACACCACAGTCTCTATCTTTAGGATAGCACAGTCCGGTACGGGAATTCCTCTGACACTTGAAACAGAAACAGGCGTACGGATTTCACAGACCGGCGCTTTTTGCCACGGGTGTAATCCAAACGCCTGCCCCCGGCTCACGGGAGTTGCCCGCTGGCCGGGCGCTCCTGCGCCGGGACAAAGGCGCTGACGGTGAAGGGGATCGGCTCGCTGCGCTCGATGCTGCCATCAGCCAGCACTGCCTCCGCCACCAGCTCGTGCTGGCCCAGTTGCAGCGGCCACCACACGACCCAGGGTGCGGCGCTGGCCGTCCCTACGGGGGCGCCATCCATGATGTAGGTGACGCGCTGTGTCCCGGGGCGGACGCCCGCCGTCAGACGCAGGCGCTGCGCATCCGGCGGCAGGGTCGGCGAGAGACGGAAGGTGGTGTAGGGGTCCGGCTCCAGCAGGCGCAGGCCGATGTGCGCATCCGGCGCGGATGGCGCCGGGGCGGGCGGGGCGGGGATGCCCTGCCGGGCGGCCCAGTCGCGGGCTTCCTGCGGCAACACCAGGTAGACACGCTCGACGCGTTCCTCCGGCGGGGTGGACTCATCAGCCAGCATACCGGTGCGGCGGTCGATGGTGAACACCTGATGGATAGTGTCGTAGGTGGTCGGCTCCGTGCCAGGGATGAACCACTCCCTGACACGCTGGGTGCAGGCGTCGGTCGGCAGCAGGCCGCTGAGGGCGCAAACCTCGACCTGGATCAGGCCGTCCGGGCGCTGGAAGCTCAATTGTGGCTGGCCGAGCAGGGCTTCCCGCATGAAGTCGTGCCAGATCGGCCCCGCGCCGCTGATGCCGGTGACCTCTCGCATGGGAGTGTTATCGGCGTTGCCGACCCATACCCCGACGACCAGGTTGGGGGTATAGCCCAGCGTCCAGTTGTCGCGGAAGTCGGTCGTTGTGCCAGTCTTGGCGGCAGCGGGTCGCCCGATCTGCAGGACGGAAGCTGGCCCGAAGGCCGGGATGCGTGCCGAGTTATCGCTCAGGATGTCGGTGATCAGCCAGGCCACGCGCTCATCCAAAACCCGGTCGGTAAGCGGCCTGTGCTCCCAGGTGTAAAGACGCTTCCCGGCGGTATCCTCCACCTGCATGATCAGCGCCGGCTCGACGCGGTAGCCGCCATTGGCCAGCCCGGCGTAGGCGGCGGTCAGCTCCAGCAGGCGCACTTCCCCGCCGCCGAGCGTCACCGCCAGGTCGATGCGCGGGTTGGCGGCCAGCGTGCTCACACCCAGGCGGGTCAGCAGGCGTACCAGCGCGTCCACGCCGATGTGATCGAGGGCGGCCACCGCCGGGATGTTGTAGGACGAGGCCAGCGCCTCCCGCACGCGCACCGGGCCATGTTCCACCAGGGCGAAGTTAGCCGGGGTGTAGCTTTCCAGCCGACGGGTGACGAAAGGCGTTTCCACGTCCAGGACCATCGTCGCCGCCGTCCAGGGGTCGGGGAGCGTCGGGTCGAAGGCGGCGGCATAGGTGAACGGTTTAAGCGCGCTGCCCGGCTGGCGGGGAGCCAGGGCGGCGTTATACGCGCCGCTGATCCGCTCATTGAAGTAGTCCGGGCTGCCCAGCATGGCCAGCACATGGCCGGTGTAGGGGTCCAGGGCGACCAGCGCGGCGTTATTGACGTTGTGCCCCTGGCCGGTCTCGTCAGGCATATTGAGGCGGGCCAGGTGACGGCGGGCGATCCGTTCGGCAGCGCGCTGCCAGTCCAGGTCGAGCGTGGTGGTGACGGTCAGGCCGCCGCGATAGAGCGCCTCCGGGAAGCGTCGCGTCAGTTCCTCCCAGACGGCCATGACAAAGTGCGGGGCCTCGATGGGGAAGGGTGCAGCGGCGAACTGTAGCGGCTCATTTTCGGCCCGTCGCGCTTCTTCCTGGGTGATGTAGCCCTGCTCGGCCATCAGCCGCAGGACGGTTTTCTGCCGCTCTTTGGCCGCTTCTGGATTCTCCAGGGGGTTATAGACGGCCGGGGCCTGCGGCAGCCCGGCCAGCATCGCGCACTGGGCCAGATCGAGCGTCTCCACGCTCTGCCCGAAGTAGGCCTGCGCCGCGCCCTCCAGCCCGTAGGCCAGGTTGCCGTAGTAAGTCTGGTTGAGGTAGAGCATCAGGATGTCGTCGCGGCTGTAACTGGCCGTCAGGCGGATGGCCAGGATGGTCTCCCGCAGCTTACGGAGGAGAGTGCGCTCGGCCCGCTGCTCCGGATCGAGCAACAGGTTGCGGGCGACCTGCTGGGTGATCGTGCTGCCGCCGGCGAGCACCTCCCCGCCGGACAGGTTGATCCGCAGCGCGCGCAGAATCCCGGCAACGTCAACCCCGATGTGACGGTAAAAGTTGGCGTCTTCCGTGGCAATGGTCGCGTCGATGCAATCCTGCGGGATGCGATCCAGCGTCACAGCGCGGTTGCGCCCGCCCTCCGGATCAACGATCTCATACAGCAGGCGGCCCTGGCGATCCAGAATGCGGGTCGAGGGCAGGGCCAGGCCCGCCTCCAGCGTGGCCAGGTCAGGCAGGCCGGTGAACAGGACGGCGATCAGGACGACGGCGGCGATCAGCAGGGCCAGCCCCAGCCCGGCCAGCAGGCTCAGGAAGGGGTGGCGGGCGATACTCTGGCGCAGGCGGTTCCCCATGGCGGCGCTCCGGTGAGCGAAACTCTCGCTCTGATCATACACGTGGATCAGGCTGACCGTGCTTGTCCCCCACTATAACAGCGCGGCGCAGGGCATGCATGACGCCCAGACCGTGCCCATCCTACGCCTGCCCGGTGCTGGGAGTGCCTGCCCCTGCCGGGAATCAAACAGGGACGGCCTTGGCGCGCCGTCCCTGGGTTGATGGGCCGGGTGTAGCTAGCTGACCGGTTCCAGCCAGTACTGGCCGGGTACGCCTTCCGCCGTCCAGCCGACCAGACCGTTGTAGTTGACCCGCCACCAGGTCAGGCCGCCGATGGCGCACTGCGGCCCATCCAGGACGGTGAACACACCGCCCGGCGGAATCTGGCCGATGGGCGTCCCGGTATCGCCGGGGCGGTCGCGGACGGTGTTGGCGTTGGGCGGGTCATAGGTGACACGGCCCTGCATCCCCGGCATGAGCCGCGAGCGCAGCCCGTTGCCGCACACCAACGGCTCCAGCCAGTAGACCCCGGCATAGCCTTCTGCCGTCCAGCCGGTCAGGCTGCCGGTGGTGATCCGCCACCAGTTGTAGCCGTCTACGCAGCGCGGGCCTTCGATCACGCGGAAGATCGTTCCGCCGGGGATGTTGGCCTGGACAGTACTGCCGGAACCGGTGCCGGGCGCAGTACGCACAGCGTTCGGTTCGCCCGGCGTGACCCGGGCGGTATACCCGGCGGACAGGCGTGGCGGCAGCGTGCAGGTTGGCGGCGGCGGGGTGGCTGCCTCCACCTCAAGACGGCTCACAAAGACTACGTCATCTTCCCCGCCGGGGTTGTTGGGGTAAAGGATGCCCCAGATATGCACCGGGACACCGGGTGGGTTGTTGGCCAGGCTGTTGAGCTGGGCCAGGATACCGGCATCGCTGGACGTGACGCCCACACGCAGCATCCCCTCCCAGAACTGGAAGCCGAGCGGGTAAGCCATCGCGCCGTCATTGCGGACGATGACTCCCCGCCAGTCATTGACGGCCTCACTGCTGCCGCTGGTAGCTGGCTCCAGCCAGTAGACCCCGGCCTCACCTTCCGCTGTCCAGCCGATCAGGCCATTGTAGTTGACCCGCCACCAGGCCATGCCCTCCGGGCCGCACTGCGGGCCGCTGAGCACGTTAAAGACACCGCCCGGCGGGATCTGGCCCACGACTGAACCGCTATTACGCCCTGGCTGGCTGCGCACCGTGTTGCTGAGGGCCGGGAAGAGGGTCACCCGCCCCTGCTGGCCCGGCGTCAGGCGGATCGGCAGGCCGCTGTTGCAGGAAAGCGGATCCAGCCAGTACACGCCATCCCGGCCTTCCGCCGTCCAGCCGACGGCTCCGCCAGCGTCGACGCGCCACCAGTAGTAGCCATTGGCGCAGATCGGCCCCTGCAGGACGGTGAAGGTCGTGCCGCCGGGCAGGTTGCCCAGTACGATGCTATCGCCGCCGGTGCCAGGCGCACTGCGCAACGCATTGGGCAGCGGCCCTGGCGAGACCCGCCCGGTGTTGCCTACCTGCAGGCGCGGTGGCAGGTTACAGGCGATCACAATGGGCGTCGGCGTTGGTGTGCGCGGCGCAGGAGTCGGGAGCTGCGCTTCCAGTGCGGAGACGTAGATCACATCGTCATCCGGCGTGGCCGGGCTGTTGTGATAGAGTATCCCCCACACGCGCACGCGGCCCGTCCCCGCCAGAGCAGCGATCTGGCCCTGGATGGTGGCGTCTACCGACGTGACGCCGACGCGCCGGGTCGCCTCCCAGAACTGGAAGCCGTAGGTGTAGGGCGCACCAGCCCCATTACGCACCAGGGTGCCTGTCCAGCCTTCGACTGGCTCGCTGCTTACGGCCCCGTCAGCGCCGCCCGATGCGCCACTGTCCTGCCCTTCGTCTACCACCGTCAACTCGGTCAAACGGATCTGGCAGCCATTAGCGTCAGCCACGCCACAGATCACGTCACCGCTGACGCTCAGCAGCGCACCGGTATCGCGCCGGGCGGCCAGTGTCTGCGAGAGCGCGCCTTGCCGATCGTTCTCCGGCGGCACAGCGATGCCATAGCGCATCGGGCGGTCGCCCAGCAGCACAAAGTAGTCGTCATAGCCCGCGCCGGATGAGATGCTGTAGAGGCGTCCAATCCAGCCACGGATGGCTGCCGGTTCGCTGACGCCCTCGCCATCGACAAGGATCTTCCGGACGCGCAACTGGCAGCCATTGTAGTCCGGCAGGTCGCAATTCAGGCTGCCCCAGAAGTGAGCGCGGGTGTTGGTATTGCGCAGGCTGACGATCCGCGCTTCCAGGGCGTCATCCGCCCCGGCGATGCCTACGGAACCGGCCCCTTCCGAAAGCAGGAACAGGTAGTCATCGAACTGCGATCCGGCTGGCAGGCCGGTCACCAGCCCGTACCAGCCGACGACAGGCGTGCCGGCCTCTTGCTCCGGCGTTGCAGTTTCCGTTGGGGCGGTGGTGGCCGTCGGCGCGGTGGTGGCGGACGGCTCCGCGGTGGGGGTCGCCGTGGATTCGGCGACGGTCAGGTTGCAGCCGCTGATGATCGCGGCGCTGAACAGGAACAGCATGGCCAGGCTGGCCCAGGAACGAGGCATGAGTGAGTTCCCCCTCTACTTGTTGACGGTGTTGCGCAACAGGCGCCTACCGGGTTATGTGCCTCATTATAGAGCGTCTGGAGCGGAGGAAAAGTTTCCGGCGGGCTGCCGCAGGCCAGACGCAGGGTAAGAGCCTGGCAACGGCGGATAAGCCGCTTCACAGCGGGGCGAGGGGCAGAGGAGCCGGGCGCGGTGTAACACAACAGGAGGCGCGCGTGATGGGCGCGCCTCCGCCTGTTTCACAGTTCCAGGTGGTATCGCAGCGGACGCGAACGGGTGGGATGGCGCAGCTTGCGCAGGGCCTTGGCCTCGATCTGGCGGATGCGCTCCCGCGTGACGCCGAAGTGCTTGCCGACTTCCTCCAGGGTGTGCATCTGGCCGTCGTTGAGGCCAAAGCGCAGTTCCAGCACCTCGCGCTCGCGGTCGTTGAGGATGCGTAGCGACTCGCGGATCTGCTCTTTGAGGAGCTGGCGGCTGGCCGCTTCCACCGGGCCAGGCGTCTTGTCGTCCTCGATGAAATCGCCCAGCGAGGATGAATCTTCCTGCCCAACCGGCATTTCCAGGCTCATTGGCTCCTGGCTGATGCGCATAATCCGCCGCACCTTGTTGGCGGCGCGACGCAGGCGACGCTCCAGGGTCGGGCTGAGCGCTTCGCCGCGCGCCTGAGCCTCGCGGATGGCCCGCGTTTCTTCCGGCGAAAGGAAGTCCATCTCCAGCGCGATCTGCTCGGCGGTTGGCTCGGTGCTGAGCTTCTGGGTCAGGTCGCGCTCGATGCGCATCAGGCGGTTGATCGTCTCGACCATGTGAACGGGGATGCGGATGGTACGGGCCTGATCGGCGATAGCCCGACTGATGGCCTGGCGGATCCACCAGGTGGCATAGGTGCTGAACTTGTAGCCGCGGGTGTGATCGAATTTCTCCACCGCCCGCAGCAGGCCGATGTTGCCTTCCTGGATCAGGTCAAGGAAGTTGATCCCCCGCCCCATGTAACGCTTGGCGACGGAGACCACCAGTCGCAGGTTGGCGCGGGTCAACGCTTCGGCGGCCTCATTCTGGCGCAACTCAGCCAGCTCGAACGAGTCCAGGATTTGCTCGGCGGCATCCGGTGTGCTGGCGATCCACTGGCGGGCGCGGTTGATGTCCAGGGTCGTGCCGCGCAGAGCCTGGCGCATCCCGGGTGGCAGGAGGTACAGTACCTGAAACACCTCGAACAGGTGGCGGGCCAGTTCAGTCCAGGCGTCGTCGTGGCCCCATTCACGCTGCTGCAGGTACTCGCGGATGCCCGATTCGACATCCTGATCCCAGGATTCGTACAACCGATCGGCCTCGTCAATGATCATGTTGAGGTCTGGCGGCTGAACCTTGAGGGTGCGGGCCTGCTTCTGCAGGGCCTTCCAGGCCTGGGCCGCGTTTTCTAGCAGGGCCAGGGCAACATCGGTGGTCTGGTTGAGATCGTGTTCGGCGGCTTCCGCCGCGCACTCGTCCAGCATCTGGGCGGCGGCCATCTGCGCTGCCAGCCACATCTCGCGGTTAGAGTCGAGGAGTTGCACCTGACCGATTTCCTTGAGGTACATGCGCACCGGGTCGTCAGTCAGTGCGCCCAGCCCTTCGTAGGCTGGTTCGCTCTCCAGGTCTTCCTCTTCTTCCTCATCATCCTCAACATCAACTGTTTCGAGCAACGGGAAATCATCCAGCGGCAGTAGATCCGGTTCGTCAGCTGGTTCGTCGTGCTCGTCAAATTCCAGCCCGTTGTCTTCGAGTTCCTCGTCAAAGACGGGCACGTCGTTGTCAGCCAGTTCTTGCTGGCGGGCTTGGCTGGGGCCGGGTTTCCTGTCCTTGCGGATCTTGCGCTTTGCCATGGTGAACCCCCGGTTGCAGGCAGTGTGTCATCTCAGAATATCGCCGGATGGCGCCTGTCGAGCGGCAGCCTGACGCCTATTTGTAATCGGTTTCCGGCGAAAACTCAAACCGGAACATCTTGCTGGAACTGGTTGGAACGGGCTGGGGTGATCACAGCCGTTGTGACTGGCGGAGATGCTGGATGGTGGCTATTGTGTCACACAGACGATGATTTAGCCATTGGGCAATTCGGCCCGTTCCTTAAGCGCCCGGTCCAGAGCGGCGATAGCCGCCTGGCTGGCGTCGATAGCATCCTGGTAAGCCTGGCGCTCTTCACCCTCTGCTTCCAGGACGACAAACCGCAGTGCGTCGATCATCTGGCGCAACCGATCGCGACGCAGTGTAAATACCTTATCGATCATTTCGCTTTCTGGCTCATTCAGGTTACGGCCTTGACGGCGCATTTCCTTATGGATGGAATACAGTTCCTGTTCCAGGCCGGGCAGCCGGCCCGCGACCGGGTCCCTGAGCGCCCACAGCCTCTTGAGCGGCTCGGCGAACAGGTCTCCCAACGTGTTCTGGATGAAGACCTGTGGGTCCAGGTCATCCTGGCGCAGGGCAGCCTGCAGCCCCTCAAAGATGGCCTGGCAGGTCGTGTCGCGGAAGTCCTCGCTGCGCAACGATCCCAGCGCCTGGCGCAGGCGGGTCATACGATTCTCGTCCGGGAAGCGCCCCTGCAGGCTGTCAGCCACCTGGCGCAGGGCGCGGTTGGCCTGGTATAGCAGGCTGGGGCGGCGCAGGAGCAGGTTGAGCACGTACTGCTCCTGCAAGCTGGCCGGTCCTGGCGCGGCGCGAGCAACCGGCGGCGCTTCCACTGGCTGGCCCACGGCCAGTGGTTCGCTCTCGTCCTCCTCAGGCGGCGGCAACGCATCCGGTTCACGCTGCGGGCCTTCCTCCCAGGCAGTGCCTGGTGCGGGCGGCGGCGCTTCCGGGCGGCGGTAGTGGCGGGCTGCCTGCTCCATGGCCCGCGTGGGCCGCCGTTCGCGCAGGCGTGAGCTGGCCAGGCGTGGGCGAGCTGTCGCCACGCGGCTTTCCAGGGCGATCTCCATCAGCCGCTTTTCCGGCAGGTGCAGGCGGTAAGCCAGCTTCTGGACGTTCACCTCCCTGTGCAGATCGCTTTCGGTGGCGGTCAGTAGCGGCAGGAGCTGGCGGGCGATCTTCTCTTTTTCGTGGATCGTGGCATGGGCGATGTCCAGCCCGGTGGTGCCAACGCGGATCACGTAGTCGGCGACAGGTTCGGCTTCCGCCACCAGGCGCTGCCATTCGCGCGGGTCTTCACGGATGAGATCGTCGGGGTCTTTGCCGGACGTGATCACGATCACACGCATGTCGATGCCCAACCGCCCGGCACGGCGCAGCGAGCCATCCGGCCCGAAGAGCGTAGCGCTGGCCTCGTTGAGCACCTGCCGGGCGACATCCAGACCGCGCATGGTGGCGTTGACGCCGGCCTCATCGGCGTCCAGAGCCAGGATCAGCCGCTCGGCATAGCGGCGCAGGGTTTGGAGCTGGGTGTCGGTGAGGGCGGTGCCCATCTGGGCGACGACGTTGCGGAAGCCCGCCTGGTGGGCCTGCATGACATCCATGTATCCTTCGACGATGATCGCCGTCTCCGTCTCGCGGATCTCGCGGCGGGCCAGATCAAGGCCAAAGAGTGTAGCGGACTTGTCGAAGAGTTCGCTTTGTGGCGAGTTCAGGTATTTGGGCGTGTCCTCGTCGCGCAAGGCCCGCGCACCAAAGCCGATTACACGCCCCCGACCATCGCGGATGGGGATCATCAGCCGGTGGCGGAAGCGGTCGTAAACGCGGCCCTCTTCGTTACGGATGGCGACGCCTGCCGCCACGATATCCGCCGCGCTGTACCCCAGCCCTTCCAGATGGCGGAGCGTCGCGTGCCAGTCATCCGGCGCATAGCCCAGCTGGAAATCGGCGATCGTCTGGGCGTTCAGCCCACGCCGAACCAGGTAAGCGCGGGCGACTTCCGCCTGGGGCGCTTCCTGCAGCAGGGCATGGTAGTAGCGGGCCGTTTCCTCCAGCAGGCCCAGCATCCGCTCGAAGGTGGCATCCTGCTGCTCCTGTTCCGTTGTACGGGGGCGCAACTCAACGCCCGCCCGTTCCGCCAGGTGCGCCAGAGCCTCGTTGAAATCCCAGCCATGCTGCTTCATGGCAAAAGCGATGATATCACCGCCTTCGCCGCACGCACCGAAGCAATGCCAGTGTTGCGTTTCCGGGAAGACGACAAACGAGGGTGTGCGTTCCTGGTGGAAGGGGCAGCGGGCCTTGTAACTGCGCCCGGCCTTCTTTAGCGGAACGGTTTCTGAAATATATGCCACCAGGTCGAGGCGGGCTTTGATCTCGTCAATGACAGACATTGGGCAGCCTCCTCTAGGCTACCTGATGCGGCTCGATTATACGCAGCGCAGAACGTTCGTGCAAAAGTACGCATTCTCTCAAGGCAAATGCGACTCAGCGAAACGAGCGGGCGTGAGCATGTCGAGTGAGAGATGCGGGCGCCGGTGGTGATAGTAGTCGAGGAAAGCATTGGCGCACTGCTGGGCCAGCTCCAATCATCGCCCCGGAACTTGAGGGCGCCAAACTCCTCACGGCGCAGCGTGCCGTTGAAGGCTTCAATGAAAGCCTGTTCGTTCTTCTTGTAAGCCCGCGCGATACGATGCTGATCCGCCCAGCGATGCATGCCCTCAGCGCACTCGGCTTTGAATTCTGACCCGCCATCGGTTTGCAGGAGGGACACGCGCCCGAATACCGCCATCAACTGCTCCAGGGCAACCCGGCCATCGGCGGCCTGTAAGGAGGGGCGCATGACAATCGCCGCTTCGCGGGTGAAGGTGTCAATCGCCGTGTAGGCGTACACCTCCCCCAGGTTGACGGTATCGACCTGCACCACCTGGCGCGGTCCGGTGGCACGCTGCACCGGCGCACCCTCGGGCTGGCGGTGATGCTTGCGTAAGACCAGATGGCGCTTGAGAATGCGATAGACCGTGCTGCGGCTGAGGTCAATGCCTTCCTGCGCCAGCACGTACACGACCTTCTCCCCGCAGCAGTCGCGATACTCCCGCCGGATACTCAATACCCGCTGCACCACATAGCCCGGCGTCTTGCGCACTCGGCGTCCTTTCTTCGCCTGCTTGAAATAGGCCACATAGCCCCGAATGCCCCGCATCCGAATGCCTTTGAGCCAGCGATAGATCGTCGCCCGATGCTTCCCCAGCTGCTCAGCAATCTCATCCGCCCTATGCCCGGCTTCTTCAATTCCCATGCCACCTGAATCTGTGTTATAGTGTCCATCGTGCGGCTCCTGTGATTGGGTTGGTTGTCTCGCAACCACAACAACTTTATCACGGAGTCGCATTTCTATTGAGAATACTGCGAAGTAGCGGGCGATGAACCATTGGCTGTTATATCTGTGGCGAACTGCGGGGAGCATTCGCTATAATGGGCCTGCCCATCCCGGACGGGGGAGCGTTGCCTGTGGCGGGGATGGGACACTGATACTGGAAATCACCTGGGCGATAGGGAAACTGGATGGACATTACCTGGTACGGGCATAGTTGCTTTCGGCTGGTGGAACGCGGCAAAGCCTCTGTCGTGACGGACCCCTACAATGGCGACATCGGCTACAAGCTGCCCCGCAAGCTGCGGGCGGATATCGTGACGATCAGCCACGAGGCTCCCGGCCACGCCAATCGCGACTGGCCGCGCTCGACGTATGTGATCAGCGGGCCGGGCGAGTACGAGATCGGCGGCGTGTTCGTCATCGCCGTCGCCATGCATCATCCGGACGATCCGAAACGGCAGAATATCGTCTACCTGATGGACTTTGACGGCCTGAATGTCATTCACCTGGGCGATTTGAGCTATGTGCCCACCCAGTCACAGGTGGAGACGCTGGGGGCGGTCAATGTGGCGATGGTGCCCGTGGGGGGCGGCAACGGCCTGAATGCAGGCCAGGCCGCCGAAGTGATCAGCCTGATTGAGCCGGATATCGTCATCCCGATGCACTACAAAACTCCGTACACATCACTGAATCTGGATTCGCTGGACAAGTTTCTGAAGGTGATGGGCCTGGGGACTGTGCAGCCGCAGGAGATGTTGCGGGTGACGCTCGATGAACTTCCGGAACAGCCGCAGGTGGTTGTCCTGGAGCCGCAACAATCGTAATGTCCGGGGCCTGGTCGGGCGCATCCACCGGGGGCGATAGCGGGAGGGGAAGCCGTTGGAATACAAACTGATGATGAGCTGGGACATCAAACCGGGCCTGGACCAGCAATACTTTGAGTTCGTGGTGCGGGAATGGGTGCCGGGCATCACCCGGCTGGGGATGCAGCCACGCGAAGCCTGGTATACGGTCTATGGCGATTGCCCGCAGATTTCCACCTCGATTGTGACCGACGATCTGCGGCGGCTGCGCGATGTGCTTTCCGGTGAGGACTGGGCCAAGCTGCACAGCCGCCTGCTGGAATTCGTCCACAACTACCGGCAGAAGATTGTGCGGGCGTCGGCTGGCTTTCAGATCTGAGAGCATCGTAGAGCGGGCGGGGGAAATAAAAAAGCGAACCGGCAGGCCGGTCGCTTGAAGGGTAACGTTTGCAGTGCGGAAAGCCAGGAAGAGGCCGTTTCAGTCGTCGCTGCCAGCGCTGCTGGCGCTGGAATCGCCCGACGCCGAGTCCTTCTTCTTGCTGGTGCCAGTCAAATTGGAACGGTTAGAACGGCTGTCGGTGACATAGAACCCGGAGCCTTTGAAGATGACACCGACTGGCCCGATGACCTTATGCGTATGCCCGCCGCATTCCGGGCAGACGTCAATCGGAGCATCGGCGAAGCTCTGCTTGGCCTCAAACCTGACGCCGCACTCTTCGCATTCGTACGTATATACTGGCATACCGCTTCCCTCACTCCTCAAATCCTGTGGTTGGACTGCAGTCCAACCCAGGCGTCATTCTATAACCATTCTCGTCTGTCGTCAATCGGATTCTAGGCGTGGAATATCAGAATAAAATAAGAAAAGCCGGCTTGTACAGGATTTCCGTCCTGCTTGTGACGCAACCGCGCCCGCCCGTAATCCGTATAGTCAGGTAGGTGAGCAACCTATCGCCTGCGAGGGGAGACCTGTTTGTGTCCGAAGAATTGCCCGTCGTCCACGAGTGGGTGGAGGCGGCTTTAGAGGGGGACCAGCGCGCCTTCGGGCTTCTGGTTGAGCATTATCAAACGGCCGTCTTCAACCTGGCCTACCGTATGCTGGGCGAGCCACAGGAAGCCGAGGATGCGGCCCAGGAAGCGTTTCTGCGGGCGTACGCGAACCTCTCTCGCTACGACCCGGAACGCTCGTTTAAGACCTGGCTGCTGTCGATTGCATCTAATCACTGCATCGACCGCCTGCGCAAACGACGCCTGACCTGGCTCTCCATCGAAGAGGAGGAAGGCGTCAGTGTCCACCCGGCTCTGGTCAGCACGGCTGCCGGCCCGGAGGAAGCCTACCTGGAGCAGGAGCGTTCGGCGGATATCCAGGCGCTGCTGGCCCGGCTCCCGCCGGATTACCGGCTGGTGGTGGTGCTGCGTTACTGGTACGACATGAGTTACACCGAGATCGCTGAAGCCCTCAATACCAGCGAATCGGCGATCAAGAGTCGGTTGTTCCGGGCCAGGCAAACGCTGGCTGACTTAATGGAAGGTGGCCCATTGCCGACCCGGCCAATGGCACCCGTGTTGGAGGGTTCGTAATTATGGCTCTAAACCCGCAGCAGGAACGTGTCAACCGCGCTCTGGATGACCAGTTAAGTGGCGCTGAGCTGGCTGCCTTTCAGAGCGCGCTGGAAGAGCACCGCGCGGAAGCCGATCTGTATGCGCGGCTGCGGGCGGTGGATCGTCACCTGCGCGCCCCGGCGATGGCCGCGCCTTCCCCTGATTTTGCCCGCAAGGTGATGGTGCGGATTGAAGCGGGTGAGCATGAGGCGTACGCGCCGCACCGCCGGCTGGCCCGGCTGCTAACCTGGCTGGGCGTGACCCTGGCTGCGATCCTGATCCCGGTCGGGCTGGTGGCAGCGGTGATGATGGTGACTACGGCGCAACCGGCTCTATTCGCTGGCCTGGTGCGCACGGCGCTGGGCGGGCTGCACGCGCTTGGCGGCTGGCTGATGCGCCTGTTTGGGCTTGTCAGCAGCCTGGTGGAATCTTACCCGATGGCTCCGGCCCTGTCGCTGACGATCATCCCCCTGGTGATGGTCTGGGCCTGGCTGGTCTGGTACCTGCCGCAGCGGAATCGCCCGGCGACCATTGTGATCAAAGTGCAGGCAGTAGGAAGCGGCTCATGACCCTGCGTAAGACGCTGGCGCTGTTTCTTGTGGCAGCGGGTTTGCTCCTGGCAGTGGGGATCGCCCTGGCTCAGGGCAGCGATACGGCTGCCGCCCCGCGGCTGATCTTCGCTGATCGCTATGTGTTGGCTCCTGGCGAAACGATCGACCGGAGTGTGGTGATCGTGGCGGAGACGGTTGCGCTGGAGGCGGGCAGCGTGATCAATGGCGATGCTGCTCTGGTCGGCCAGCGGGTGACCGTGAATGGCGAAGTTCGCGGGGAGCTGGCCGTCCTGGCGGACGAGGTGGTGCTGGCCAGCAGCGCGGTGGTGCGCCAGGGTGTACATCTGTGCGGCGGCGAGATTTACCGCGCCCGCAACATTACCCTGGGCGGTTCCTATATGGTGGATTGCCAGCAACTCGGCAGACTGTTCAGCCAGGTGATCCCCCTGGCGCTGGATCCGTCCAACTGGCGCTGGGAGGCCGACTCAGCCGAATCTATCCTGCAGACCTGGCACTGGAGCCGCCTGAGCGACCTGGAAGATTATCGTCCCGGGGGGCAACTCACGCCGGTCGAGCGGTTGCTGATCAACGCCGGGCTGGCGCTGGTGGCTGGCGCGCTGGCCAGCCTGTTCATGCTGATTATGCCGCTGCGCCTGCGCCGCATCAGCGAGGCCGCGCTGAGCGCCCCGCTGGTGGCGGGCGGAATAGGGCTGTTGTCACTCGTAGTGCTGGGGGCGGTGACCGGCCTGGTGGTGCTATCGCTGGTGTTGCTTGTGACCTTCTGCCTGGTGCCGCTGGTTGGTCTGGCCTGGGCGGCCCTGATTGTCGCGATGGTGATTGGCTGGGCGGCGATCAGTCTGCCGATCGGAGTCTGGTTCCTGGACGTGCTGGATGTCAGGCCGATCAACCCCTTGCTGGCGGCCTGTCTTGGCGGAGCGCTGCTGACCTTCGGTATCGGTTTGCTGGGCATCAGTGCGTGGACTCTGCCGCTATACGGTCTGGTGGCCCTGCTGCTGGGTGCCTGGGGATTGGGGGCGGTGGTGCTGACGCGCTTTGGCGGCCAGGGTTACCCGGCTCACCGGCACATACACTCCTCGCCTTCTGGCGATCCGCGAGGCGTTGTTTCCAAAGCGTAGCACCGGATTAGCTTCAACTGGCGGACTTACGGCCAATGATTGAGGAGGGGCAAGGGCCTCTCCTCTCTTGTTGTATTCCACCGCCGGTACAGTCTTCCCGTGGGGTGCTTTCGCGGATGGGAGACTTCGCATATCATAAGCGCTGAGGGCTGGCACAACGGGCCTCCCCTGTCCCATGCTGCCCAGGAGGAACAGGCGCATGAACAATGATCTCCCGCGGGAGATGTATAAGCAGATGTTTGACCAGGCGATGAACGGCAGCCCTGCCGAGCGCATCGAGGCGATTCGCTGGCTGGGTGCTGCGGGCGACGTGGAAACGACTAAGGAACTGGTTGAGATCTACCAGAATCCCGAGCAGCCTGCGGCGGTGCGCAAGGCAGCACAGGAGACGCTGAGCATCTTCCGGGCGATTCAGGTAGCCATCCAGAATCGCGAGCCGTATTCGCCGCCCGACCCGCGCACGGTCAGAGTGCCGCCCGTTGCACCGGAGACGCTGTGGCGGTTGTGGCGTATCCTGGCGCTGGTGCTGGTTATCCTGGTGGCGGCTGATGTCCTGCTGGCGATTGCGCTTGACCGCCGCGGCCCAGAGGTCCCGCCCTCCGATCCGCGCCTGATCGCAGCGCAACTGCAGATGCGCCTGGATCAACTGCGTGCTGACCGGGAGAATCAGGTACAGGCCTGGCGGCAGTACCAGGCTATCCAGACCCTCGGTTGTGATCGCTTCCCGGCGCCGGCGGCCACCTCCACCAGTCTGCGCGGCCTGGATACCCTGGCGATTGATCCTGTGGCTTATCCCGATTTGTATGAGGCTGCGCTCAAACTCGGCGCGGCCATCGGCCAGTTCACGCTGGTTAGCAACAACTGGGTGCTGGGCTGCGGCGGCGGGCCGGTCGAATCCGCGGAGACCAATCTGGCCCGGCTGGAAGAGGTCGGGGTGCGGCTGGATGAGGCGGGCGCGGCCCTCAGCCGGGCACAACTGACCCTGACTCCATCCCCGCCCCCAACGCCGACGGTCGGGGAGTTGACCCCGCAGTTCATCCCGGTGACGATCCCGCCCACGCCGGAGCCGACGCCGCTTCTGCTGGATTATGCGCCGTACATCCGCGCCATGCGCAACCGCATCGATACGGTGGCGGTCGGGCGCGGGGTGGTCGCCCAGTTGCTGCAGTACTGGGATGATGTCCGCCAGGGCGGGCAATCTTTTGGCTGCAACCAGGTGCTGACCACTGATTCGATTCAAAACTACTACGGCGTTTCCGCTGATGTTGCGGCGCTGGATCCGCGCCTGCTCGACATTCAGGTGGCGATCAACGTGGGCATGACCCTGGCCCGCGATTCGCTGGCTAACTTCCAGCAGGGCTGCGCGGTGGGTAACTTCAGCACACTGCTTGACCTGGGCCAGGCGCAGATCCAGCAGGCGCAGGCTGCCCTGAACCAGGCTTCAACCCTGCTGGATCAGCTTCAGGCGGAAGTCGCCGGGCGCTGACGGGCGCCGCCCGGTCGGGAAGGCTCTTGCTGCTGCTTAGCCGCAATTTCTTTTGCCGCTGCTACCGCAAGCACAAGCAGGTTTTGCCTGCACGCGCACAACGAGAAACTGGTAGTTCACCCTCTGCCCAGTCTGCGGTAAACTCAAACGGTTGAGCGCGGCATGATGGGAGAAGCAGGTGTATGGTGCGTGTGCTGTTCGTGTGTCTGGGTAACATCTGTCGCTCGCCGATGGCCGAGGCGGTCTTCCGGCATCTGGTCAGGGAGGCCGGGCTGGAAGATCAGATCGAGGTTGATTCGGCGGGGATTGGCAACTGGCACGTGGGCGACCCCGCTCATCGCGGGACGCGGGAAGTGCTGGCGCAGCATAACATCTCCTATGATGGACGCGCCCGGCAGGTCACCCGCGCTGACCTGAAGCGGTTTGATTACGTGCTGGCCATGGACTACGAAAACCTGGCCGATCTGCGGTCGCTGGCTGGCAGCGATGGCCAGGGCGCGCGGATCCAGCTATTTATGGATTACGCGCCCCAGGCCGGGACGCGCGAAGTGCCCGATCCTTACTATAGTGGCAAGTTTGATGAAGTCTACGCGCTGGTGCGGCAGGCCGCACAGGGCTTGCTGGAACACATCCGGGAGGAGCACGGCCTGTGAAGCGGGTGCTGTTCGTTTGCGCGGGGAATACCTGTCGCTCGCCAATGGCGGCGGCGCTGTTGCGCCGACGGATTGCTGAGCTGGGGTTGGCTGACCACGTGCAGGTGGACTCGGCTGGCGTGAGCGCTGCCCCCGGCGATCCGATCACTCCGCAGGCGGCCGGTGTCCTTGCCGCACGCGGACTGCTCAGCGAGCATCGGGCGCGCCGTTTTAGCCCGGCGGACTGGATCGAGGCTGACCTGATCGTGGCGATGGACTACCGCAATCTGGCGGCGGTCTTTGAGCAGCGCCCGCCTGGCCCGGTTCGGGCGACCGCCTGCCTGCTGCTGGACTTTGCCCCGGCCATCGACCTGGTTGATGTGCCTGATCCTTACGGGACAGACCGTTATGCGGAAACCTTCGATCTGATTGCGCGGGGCGTGGAGGGATTGCTGGCCCGTCTGCGGAAGGACTGGGGGGGATGATTCCGGCAGAAGTACGCGAGGCGCTGACGACGGCCCTGGGCGCGCCGCTCCGCGATGCGCAGATGGTTTACGGCGGCGACATCAACCATGCGGCGCGGGTCACCCTGCGCGATGGCGAGCAGGTCTTTGTCAAATGGAACCGCCGCGTGGGGGTAGATTTCTTCCAGGCGGAGGCGGAGGGGCTGCAGGCGCTGGCGGCTGCCAGGGCCATCCGCGTGCCGGCGGTGCTGGCGGTGGGCACGGAGACGCCCTTTCTGGCCCTGGAGTGGATCGAGCCGGGGGGCCGCAGCCTGATGGGCGACGAGTTCGCCGAGCGGCTGGGGCATGAACTGGCAGCCCTGCATAACTGCATCGCTGAGGCCCACGGCTTTCCGCACGATAATTATATCGGCTCCCTGCCGCAACCTAACGCCCGGACGACCAGCTGGGCGGAATTCTATGCCGAGCAGCGCATCGGGGCGCAGATGGCTATCGCTCGCCAGCGGGGGATGCTCCCGCCCGCGCGGGAGGCAGGGCTGCGCCGACTGCAGGAATGGCTGCCTGTCTTTCTGGATGACACGGAAATCCAGCCAAGCCTGTTACACGGCGACCTGTGGGGCGGCAATTACATGGTCTCGGCGGAGGGCGATCCGGTGCTGATCGACCCGGCGGTCTACTACGGCCACCGCGAGGTTGACCTGGCTATGACCGAACTGTTTGGCGGCTTTCCCCCCGGCTTCTACAGCGCCTATAACGAGGTCTATTCCCTAGACGACTACGAGAGGCGGCGTCTGCTCTACCAGCTTTACCCTCTGCTTGTCCACATGAATCTGTTCGGCGGCGGGTATGCCGCCCGTGTGGACGCCATCATCCGCCATTACGTGGGCTAAACAGCCCGCGCACCCTTCCGCCCGCCCGTGCCGGTCGTAGCATCTCTACGCCCAACCTCCGGTGGCAAAGCCAATTCCTGAGTATTCGGGGAGAAATAGATCGCTTGCATGGCGCTCTGGCTGCGGAATAGCTATGATCAGGCGGCTTGTACCGGATAAATGGTTACCGAGGATGGCGCGATGAAAAAGGTATGGTTTGTTGTTGTGGCGACGCTGGCGATGCTCTTTCCGGCTGGTGTGCTCCTTGCTCAGGGGGGCGAGGACGAGCCGGTGATCACCCGCGACGCGCCGCCTGATCCCGCCCTGGTGACCTACACGCAGGTCGCCAGCGGGTTTGACCGCCCGCTGCTGGTGACCCATGCCGGGGATGGTTCTGGCCGTTTATTCGTGGTGGAGCAGACCGGGCGCATCTGGATCGTCAGGGATGGTGAGCGGTTGCCGACGCCGTTCCTCGATCTGTCGGCCAGTGTCACGCCAATCAGCGGCTACTCCGAGCAGGGGCTGCTGGGTCTGGCGTTTCACCCGGCCTATGCTGACAATGGCCGGCTGTTCGTCAGCTACACCGACCGGCAGGGGACTTCCGTTGTGGCCGAGTATGCGGTGGCGGGGAACAATCCGGACGTGGCCAATCCGGCCAGTGCCCGTGAGTTGCTGCGCGTAGCCCAGCCGTACCCCAACCACAACGGCGGCATGATCGCCTTCGGACCGGATGGTTACCTGTACATCTCGCTGGGCGATGGTGGCTCAGCGGGCGATCCGCAGGGTAACGCCCAGAATCCCTGGACGCTGCTGGGCGCGATCCTGCGCATCGACGTAGACAGCGCCGCGCGCCCGTACGGCATTCCGGCGGATAACCCCTTTGCCCTGAGCGGGTTGGGCGCGCCGGAAATCTGGGCGTGGGGACTGCGTAACGTCTGGCGCTTCAGCTTTGACCGCGCTACCGGCGATCTATACCTGGCTGATGTGGGCCAGAACCTGTGGGAGGAAGTGAACTTCCAGCCGGCGGATAGCCCCGGCGGGGAGAACTATGGCTGGAACCGCTACGAGGGTACTCATCCTTACAGCGGCGGTCCCGCGCCGGAGAACATGGTGCTGCCGGTGGCGGAGTATGCCCATAACGAGGGCGGCTGCTCCATTTCCGGCGGCTATGTCTACCGCGGGGAAGCCATTCCCGATCTGCAGGGGGTGTACTTCTATGGCGACTGGTGCACGGGCAACATCTTCGCCCTCTACCGGGATACCGCCGGGGAGTGGCAGAGCCTTAAATTCACCCAGCTCGCTGGAAAGCTGATCAGCTCCTTCGGCGAGGACGAGGCTGGCGAGCTGTACGTGGTCGATTACACCGGCGGCGGCATCTGGCGGATGGACCCGGCGGAGTAGCGTCCTCAAAACTGGCTCCTCGCCTGCAATTTTCTCCCGGTGGGGGGATCGGCGCCCGGCGCGCGTCAGTGAATGCTCGCCCTGGCGGCGGGGGTGCGCAGCCACCAGGCGAAGTCGCCGACCGCGGTGTAACCGGCTTCCACGGCGGCGTGTAATGCCTCTCCCTCCAGCGGGATCACGCACCCGGCGATATCCCAGCCGCAGCGGGCACGCATATCGCTGGCTGCGGCGAAAGCTTCCGCCAGGAGCGCCCCTTCGATCCATACGCCCCGGTAGGTCAGTGTCACCACCGGCACCAGATGCGCGCCGGGCGGCGGCTCATGACCCCGATCGTCGCCCGCTGTGTTGACCAGCAGGCGGCAGATCGGCGCTTGCGGTGCAAAGCCTGCCGCCGCGAAAGCCCGCTGGCTGGCGACATTGTCCACGCGAATGAGGGCGCGGATGCAATCCGGTCTGAAGGCTGTCCCTGCCGTTGTGCAGGCCGCGATCAGCCTGCGGCCCAGTCCCCGACCGCGCGCGGCGGGATGCACAGCCAGCAGGTCGACTTCCCAGCGACGCCTGCCATCCGCACCTGTGGTCAGAAAACCATCGACAAAGCCAGCGAGGGTTCCTCCGCTTACCGCCGCCAGGGTGACACGATTGGGCAGGGCCAGGGCGCGGGCAATATGCTCTACAGCGATGTGCTCGGCAGGCCAGCAGGCGGCATGCACAGCCGCCAGGGCCGGGGCGTCATCCGGCCCGGCGCGCCGGATCAGCGGCGCGTGTGGTTCTCCGCTCATGTCGCCGGAGCCTGTTGCAGGTCTGGCGCGGCGTCCGCCGGATGGTAGAAGGAGATCGCCCAGCCAGCGATGACGCGCAGGGCGGCGCCTACCAGCAGCACAACCTCCAGACTCAGACCCCAGCTGGCCAGTGTGCTGCCGATCAAGGGGCCGACAAACGAGACCAGCGAGAGCATCTGGTAGTAGGCGTTGGTATAGGCGGTCTTGTTGGCGCTGCCCATCACCTTGCGGAAGAAGCTGAACTGGCTGACATCGGTGCCCACCCAGGCTGCCCCGTTGATCAGCGCAGCGGGCAGGGTGAAGTACAGCGACGGCGCCAGGGCCAGGATCAGGGCGGTCAGGCCGGTGACGGTCATGCAGGCGCGGATGACTGCCTGATGTCCGAAGCGTTCGACCAGCCGGTAGGCGAAATAGGCCATGGTCGCCGCTCCGCATAGCTCCAGCAGCGAGTAGAGGGCGATGAACCCCTCGGTGGCCCCCAGATCGTTGACCAGCCGTAACGGGATCACCGGCAGGATGGAAAAGTAGCCGATGAACACAAAGCCAAGCACACCGGCAATCCCGCGAAATGATCCCTCTCGCCAGGCATTCACCGGGCGCGCGGGGACTTCCTCGGTGGGCGGGGCGGGCGTTTCCGCTTCAGGCAGGGGGCGAATCTGCATGGCGTGCCACATGCTGACCAGCGTGAACAGGAACGACGCCACAAACATCACCTGGTAGTTCAGCGGGAAGGCAACACGCTCCAGCCAGAAGCCCAGCGCCAGCGTGCTGATGGCGATGCCGATGTTCAGGGCCAGCTGGCGCTGGCTGAGCAACTGGGTGAAACGGCGGACAGTCACGGCTTCCTGCATCAGCACGAGGAAGACCACCCCCGCGACGCTGTTGCTCAGCGCCAGCAGGGCCAGCATGCCCAGCGCCGCCGGGATGCGCCATTCCGGCGGCAGGAACGGGATGAACGCCAGCAGCAGGATGCGCAGGCGCATGACGAAAGTTGGCAGGATCAGCGCCTGCCGGCTATCCGGAAAGCGACGCGCCCATGGGTTGGTCAGGAAGGTGCCCAGCAGCATGAAGATGGCTGGTAGCGCGGAGAGCAGTCCCATATCCAGGGCGGTGGCCCCCAGGTTGATGAAATATACCGACAGGAAGCTACCCATGGACGGGATGGCCAGCCCGAACCAGGCGATATCCGCGACCAGATGGAAGAGATTACGCTTTTCCTGCTGAAGAATGGTCTGTGTCTGTTCGGCAGACAGGGTGGACATGCCCGCGCCTTTTGCCCCCTGAGGGGCGTTGAACGAACCTCGCACTGCGAGAATTTCTACACTACTTGGGCCGGTTTGGGAATGGGCAAAAATGCCCGGTCTGGGCTGGATAAATTTCAGGCGACCTCCCGCCGGACGGTCACTGCGGCCAGGGCCAGCATGGTAATCCCGGTGAGCAGCAGGGCAACTATCTGCGCGCTGACTTCCGCCAGTCCCTGGCCCCGGATCATGATCGCCCGTAGCGCGTCGCTGGCGTGCGTCAGCGGGAGCAGGTAGGCCACTGGCTGGAGCAAACCCGGCAAGTCCTCGACCGGAAACAGCAGCCCCGACAGCAGCACCATCGGCAGGATGACCAGCGGGATGAATTGCAGTACCTGGAATTCATTACGGGCGAACGTGGAAAGGAAGATGCCCAGGTTGACGGCCACCATGACCAGCAGGCTCTCGATCACGAGCATGTCGAGCAGGTTGCCGGCGTAGTGCAGGCCGATCACGCTGACCGTGAAGCCCAGCAGCAGCGCTGCATCCGCCAGGGCGAAAACCAGGAAGCCCAGCATATACCCGGTCACGATCTCCAGGCGGGTCACCGGCGTGGCCATTAACCGTTCCACAGTGCCCTGCGAACGCTCCCGTAGAAAGGTAACGGTGGTCAGCAGGAAGACGAAGAAGAAGACGATCAGCACCAGGTAAGGCGGGGCCAGGTAGTCCAGCAGGTCATACTCCGGACCGCCGTACAGGTAGGTCACGTCAACCGCCAGCGGCAACTCGCCCCCGGCGCTGCCGGAAGCCAGGCCGGCCAGCGCCCGCATACCGGTTTGCATCAGGGCGCTCAGCACGGCTGCTGCCTGCAGCGGATTGGACCCTTCAAGTGTGAGCTGCAGGCGGACGCGCCGTTCCCCGGCGAAGGACGCGCTGAAGTCCGGCGGAAAGGTGACCACACCCCGCACCTGCCCGGCCCGCAGGGCGGCTTCCGCTTCATCGGCGGTCAGAATTACGGGAATCAGGGCGTCGCCTTGGGACATGACGGCGACGATCCGGTCAGCCAGCCGCACCTGGCCGAACAGCAGAACCGTTGCGCCTTCGTCCTGGTTGACGATCCCCAGCGGCGTAGGACGCCCCTCCGAGCGCAGGAGCAGGGCTGTCAGGCTGACGATGATCAGCGGCCCGATCAGGAACAGGGCGACGGTGCGCCGATCCCGTAGTGTCTGGCGGATCACCCGCCCGGCCAGTGTGATCACACGTTTCCGGTTCATGCCGGCATCCTCTCCTGTAACGGGCGCTCCTGAACGGTTCCGGCGAAGGCCAGAAAGGCTTCTTCCAGCGTCCGGGCGCCTGCCTGGGCGAGCAATTCGGGACCGCTCCCTTGCGCGATCAGTTGCCCCTGGCGGATGAAGCCCAGCCGGTCACAGCGTTCAGCTTCGTCCATTACATGGCTGGAGAGGATGATCGTCACGCCCTGGGCGTTTAGCTGGCGAAAGTAGTCCCAGAACTGGACGCGCAACTGCGGGTCGACGCCGACGGTCGGCTCATCCAGCAGGAGCAGGCGCGGCTGGTGAACCAGGGCGCAGGCCAGCGAGGTGCGCTGCTTCATACCGCCGGAGAGCGTCCGCGCCAGGCTATCGGCGCGGTCGCTCAGGCCCACCAGGGCGATCACCTCGTTCACGCGCGCCGGGCTGACGCCGCCAGCCATCGTTCCAAAGAAGGCCACATTCTCGCGGACGGTCAGATCGCTGTAGATGGCTGGCGTCTGGGTCATGTAGCCAATATGGGCCAACATGTCCTTGTCCGGCATCCGGCGCCCCAGCACGGTCACGCTGCCGCTGTCAGCGCGTAGCAGGCCGACAATCAGGCGGATCAGGGTGGTTTTGCCCGCGCCGTTGGGGCCGAGCAGGCCATAGGTGATCCCGGCAGGGATGCGCAGGGAGAAGTCCTGTACAGCCTGCAGCGCGCCGAAAGATTTGCATACGCTGTCAAGCGTGACGGCGTCGGCCATGGTTCGAGTTGATCTCCTTGCTGGATAAAAGACTTGTGGTATGGTGGCGGTGCGTCATCTCTCTATGATAGGCTGTTTGGCCTTCCCGGCAACATGATCGCACAGTGGTGATGTCGTGCCGGGCGGGGATGGTCAGCGGGGGCTTGCATTTGCGGAGGCGTGTCGATGCTTCAGCGGCAGGGTTCAGCACATGTCCGGGCAGTGTTGCTGGCGCTGTTTGTGACATTCCTGTGGTCTACGTCTTTTGTCCTGATCAAAATCGGGTTGCGGGAGGACATCCCCCCGTTGACCTTCGCCGGGCTGCGCTACGCGCTGGCCTTCCTGGTGCTGCTGCCGCTGACGTTGCTCAGCCCGGCACGGCGGGCGGTGCTGCGCCGCCTGTCCGCCGTCGACTGGCTGCGGCTGACCGCGCTGGGCGTGATCTACTATGCGATCACCCAGGGTACGCAGTTCATCGCGCTGGATCGCCTGCCTTCGGCGACGGTCAGCCTGTTTCTTAACTTCTCTGCCGTGACCATCGCCCTGCTGGGCATGGTCTTCCTGAAGGAACACCTGACCGGTTGGCAGTGGGTGGGCGTGGCGGTGTCTCTGGTCGGCGCGGTGATCTATCTGCATCCGATCGGCTTCCCGGCGGCGCAGGCGGTTGGCGTGATCGCTGTGGTCAGTGGCATGCTGGCTAATTCCGTGTCTTCCGTACTGGGGCGGGCGGTCAACCGGGGCGGGGCGTTGCCGCCGCTGGTGGTGACTGCTGTCAGCATGGGCATCGGCGTGCTGCTGATGCTGGCGCTTGGCCTGGCGGTCGAAGGCTGGCCCGTCCTCACGGCGCAGAGCTGGCTGCTGATCGCGGCGCTAGCGCTGGTCAACACGGCGCTGGCCTTCACCCTGTGGAACCTGGCGCTGCAGGTGCTCTCCGCCGCCGAGTCGAGCGTGATCAATAACACCATGCTGATCCAGATCGCTGTGCTGGCCTGGCTATTCCTGGGGGAGGCGCTGGACGGCAAGGCGATTGCCGGGCTGGTGCTGGCGGCGCTGGGGACGCTGCTGGTGCAGCTGTGGCGCGCGCCGGGCAGGCAGGCCCTCCCGGCTATCCCGGCCCGAGGAGCCGAAGGGGGCGATCCCGGTGCAGGGTAAGCAGTGACTGCTAATCTGGCCGCCAGCGAGCAGGGGTGGGAAGCGCCCCTGTTTTGTTCCCTGGATGCATCCCGACGAAGCACAGGTGATTTCTATCTATTGCAAATTCCTGAAAAGTGAGTAATCTTGCCATCCATTGTCATTTTCATGTAGTTTACTGGAGCTTCAGCAGAGTGCCGCATGTCTAATCGGGGACCCGATCAACGCCATAAGCCACACAAGACCCCGGCAGAGTCCACGCTCTATAACCGGTTCATCCCGATCCTGTTTGTAGTGCTGGCGGTTATCACCGTCGCCCTGATCGTTTTCGCGTTTGGGGTTATGACCGGGGTTATTCCCTGGGCTTAGCCTCTGGGTCGCTGTTCGTCTTCGCACAAAGGAGCCTTCCAACCATGTCGCTCAACAATGTCCTGCCCTTCCTGTCGACCTTTGTGATGTTCATCTTCACAGCTTCGGTGCTGCAGCGCTATGTGGTGCGCCGCCGTCCGGCCTTCCTGTTCTGGGGGATTGGCCTGGCGCTTTTTGGTCTGGGGAGTTTTGCGGAGGCTTACCTGGCCCTGGCCTGGAGTCCGCTGGTCTTTTACCTGTGGTATCTGGGCGGCGCGGTGCTGAACGCTGCCTGGCTTGGCCACGGGACGGTCAAATTGCTCTTTGGTCGGCGGCGCTGGACAGATGTCCTGACGGTGATCCTTGTTGTGGGTAGTCTGGCGGTGACCGGGCTGATGCTGGCCACGCCGCTGGACGCTGGCCAGTTCCAGCCGGGGGTGGCCATCAGCGAGCAGTACCGCCAGATCATGCCACCCGGTGCGCCGGTGCGGATGACGACGCCATTCTTCAACATCTATGGTCTGTTGACCCTGGCGGGCGGCGCGATCTATTCGGCCTATCTGTTCTGGCGCAAGCGCGTGCTGCCTAACCGGGTGATCGGCAACATCCTGATCGCGGCAGGGGCGCTGTCGATCGGGTTTGCCAGCTCGCTGACTCGTCTGGGCATCGGCCAGTATCTTTATATCGGCGAATTGCTGGCGGCGGTGTTGATGTACACAGGGTTCCGGGCGGCGGCAGCGCCCAACGCCGAGCGCGCTCTGGCCAGCGAGTCGGCGCCGGCAGCTGGCGATTGATGGCCGGGTAGCCCACATGGCCGCCAGCAGGGAGTGACGTTGCACCGGGCGCGGGTGATCGTTGCTGACGTGTGAACGGTGTGATCTCGCGCTCGGTTGTTCTATATGTGAAATTTGTCACAAATTACTGCGTCACTCGCATGAAATTTCTATGAGAAACATCCTAAATCGCTGGCCGTGGGCGATCTGACCGGTTATGCTCTGAACATCGCAGTGTCATGGAAGGAGTATCGCGATGGCAGAGTTTACCGGTAAAGTCGCTCTGGTCACTGGTGCAGCTTCCGGCATTGGTCGTTCCACGGCGGAATTGTACGCCCGTGAAGGGGCAAAGGTCGTGGTTTCGGATGTTGACGAGCGGGGCGGACAGGAGACTGTCCGACTGATCAAGACCGCTGGTGGCGAGGCGATGTTCGTCAGGGCTGATGTGAGCGATCCAGCACAGTGTGAGGCACTGGTCAACAAAACACTGGAGGCATACGGACGGCTGGACTACGCTTGCAATAACGCCGGCATCGCCGGTGAATCCAATCCTACAGCAGCCCAGAGCATCGAAGGCTGGCAGCGGGTGATCGCCATCAACCTGTCGGGCGTGTTCTACTGCATGAAGTACGAGATTCCGGCCATGCTGCGCGGTGGCGGTGGCGCGATCGTGAACATGGCGTCGATTCTGGGGCAGGTGGCTTTTGCTGGTGCGCCGGCATATGTGGCGGCCAAGCATGGCGTTGTCGGCCTGACGCGCACGGCGGCGGTCGAGTATGCGCCGCAGGGCATCCGCATCAATGCCATTGGTCCAGCTTTCATCAGCACACCGATGATCAGCGCGCTGGAGCAGGACAAAGCGCTGAACGACATGCTGGTCTCGCTGCACCCGATCGGTCGTCTGGGCAGGCCGGAGGAGGTCGCTGAGCTGGTGATCTGGCTTAGCTCGGACAAAGCCTCATTTGTCACCGGTTCGTACTACGCGGTGGATGGCGGCTACCTGGCCCGTTAGAGCCTTAGCGGGTAAGCCCCCGCAAACTTGAATGGTAAGAGCACGGGCGACCCGGCGATGGGCCGCCCGTGTTTTATAGCTTGAACCTGAAGTTGAGTTGTGTTTGTCACGTCTTCAGATCAAGCAAGCTGCCCTGATATGCCAAGTAGACTATACTCATGGGGGTAACTGGGGCTGTGTTGCTCTGATAGTCCTGCTAGAGGATGCAATCGGGAAAATGGGAACGGCTACCACTAACTATCGTTTTTTTCACACCTCTTGGCGGATATTGAGTATCGGCCAGTTACTATTGGTGGGATACCTGCTCATTTACCTGAGCACGACGAAAGGCACTGGCCCAAGCTGGCAACTGCTCCTGTTAGCTATGGGCACTGTTGTAGCAGCACTGATGGTCATCTTCTTCACCCTGTGGATGAATCCTGCACGGTTGAAAATGCTGCAAAGGCGGGTAAATCGCAGAGTGATCAGCCGCTGGTTGAGCCGTTCTACTTTGAAAGAGCAGGTTACGAACTTGCGGAACAGATTGGATCGACGCTCATATATGTACGTTGTACGTGGCTATAATCCTACCCATGGTGGTGTGGCAGATGTGAAGGAGAAAGGTGAGTGACCCTTCCGGTCTCTCTCCCGCCCGGGATATCGGTTGTGATCCCGGTCTATAACAGCGAGAACAGCCTGGAGCCGTTGCTGGCCCGGCTGGCTGATGTACTGCCTACGCTGACCCCTCGCTATGAGGTGATCCTGGTCAACGACGGTAGCCGCGACAGAAGCTGGGCCGCAATTGAGCGCTTGGCAGCGCGCTATCCCTGGGTACGTGGCGTGGATCTGATGCGCAACTACGGCCAGCATAACGCCCTGCTGTGCGGCATACGGCTGGCGGCATACGCCACGCTGGTGACCATGGACGACGACCTTCAGCATCCTCCTGAGGAGATTGGCAAACTGCTGGCCAAACTGGATGAAGGCTACGATGTGGTGTATGGTACACCCCGGCAGGAGCAGCATGGCCTGTGGCGCGATATAGCCTCGCAGGTGACGAAATATGTGCTACAGACAGCGATGGGGGCGGAAGTAGCCCGGCAGATCAGCGCCTTTCGCGTTTTTCGCACCAAACTGCGTCACGCCTTCGCCGACTACAACAGCCCGTTTGTGTCGATCGATGTATTGCTGACCTGGGGAACCACCCGCTTCGCTGCCGTTCCCGTCAGGCACGACCCGCGCACGATCGGCGTGTCCAATTACACCTTCCGTAAGCTTGTGCGCCACACTTTCAACATGGTCACTGGCTTCAGTACATTACCATTGCAGTTCGCCAGCCTGCTCGGCTTCAGTCTGACCTTCTTTGGCGTGCTGGTGCTGGTCTATGTGGTTGGACGTGCTTTACTGGAGGGAGTGGTTGTACCGGGGTTTGCGTTCACGGTGACGATCATCGCCATCTTTTCCGGTGCGCAACTGCTCACGCTGGGTATCATCGGCGAATATCTGGCGCGGATGTACAGCCGGACGATGAACCGCCCGTCGAGCGTGGTCAGCCAGGTGATCGGCTTTGGTGCTGAGGAGAAGACGCACGATGGCGAATAGCCTGCGTATCCCTTCCCTCTACGAAGAGCGGTTCGGTGTGCGTGTAGCGCTGCTGGACATGGTGATGATAGCGGAAGTCGGGGAGATCCTGGAGCGCTGTAGAGCTGAAAATGTGCGCCTGTTGATCGTGCGCTGCGCTACGGATGACGTGCCAACCGTTCATGCGCTGGAAACCGCGGGTTGCCAGTTAATGGATACACTGCTCTACTTTCGGCGCAGCCTGACCGGTGGGGCGCTGCCTACTCCGGTCCCAGCTGATCGGGTTGTGATCCGGCCCGCCCGTCCGGAAGATGCTCCCCGCGTGGAGGAGATTGCCGCGGATGCCTTCAGGGGGTATGATGGACATTTTCATGCTGATCCGCGGCTGGATCGGGCCGCCTGTGACGCGGTGTATACGTCGTGGGCGCGCGCGTCGGTGCTTTCGCGGGAAGTGGCGGATGAGGTGCTCGTCGCCGAGGCAGGCGACAAAGTTGCCGGTTTTCTGACGCTCAAGTTTACCGCGTCGGAGATCGGCGAGGGGCCGCTATACGGCGTGGCCACCGAGTTTCAGGGCCGGGGGCTGGGCCGTGCGATGATGGCCTACGGCCTGCACTGGTTCCGGGAGCGCGGCGCAGCCTGGATGCAGATGTCTACCCAGGTGACCAACACGCGCTCGCAGCGGGTTTGGATTCGGCTTGGATTCGAACCCAGCCATTCTTACTATACCTTTCACCGCTGGTTTGACTGACCAACGATCTGAGCAAGCCGTAGAGGTAAGATATAACCCACAGGACAAACGGCTTTGAAAGTCTGTCTCAGCTGCCAGAGTCAATTTGAAGCGCCCGATTGGTGCTGCCCTCACTGCTATCATGAGCCGCCAAGGTTGAAAGGCTTCGTCGCTTTTGCCCCTGAACTGGCCGAAGAGAATGAGAGCCATTCGCCTGAGTTCTTCCAGATGCTGGCCGCGCTGCAAGCAGCGAGCTTTTGGTTTCGTGCCCGCAATCGGCTGATCGTCTGGGCGCTGCAGCGGTACTTTCCCACGGCCCGGAGCTTTCTGGAGGTAGGCTGTGGCACAGGATTTGTCCTTGAAGCGATCCAGGCCGCCTGGGCCGACCTGACCATCACGGGGAGTGAAATCTATACCGCTGGTTTGGAGTTTGCACGGCAGCGTCTTGGTGCAGTGGAGCTGCTGCAACTGGATGCCAGCGCCCTGCCTTACAGCAACGAATTTGATGTTATCGGGGCCTTTGACGTGCTGGAGCATATCGAGGCGGATCAGATCGTTTTGCAGCAGATGCATCAGGCTGTTCGCCCTGGCGGTGGTATCATCCTGACCGTTCCCCAGCATATGGCGCTGTGGAGTATGACCGACGAATATGCCCGCCACGTGCGACGCTATTCCGCTGCGGAGCTGGTGAGCGAAGTGTCAGCGTCCGGGTTTGACATCCTGCGCACCACCTCGTTTGTCAGCCTGTTGCTGCCGCTGATGGTTGTGTCACGCCGGAAGCTGCAGCGGGAGGGCGAAAACCGGCTGCTCAGCGAGCTGAGCATCGGGGGCATTTTGAACAGCCTTTTTGAGGCGACAATGAACTTCGAGCGCCTGCTCATTGAGCGCGGCGTGTCATTTCCGTTTGGCGGGTCGCTGTTGCTGGTGGCGAGAAAACCATGATTCCTTTCAACAAGCCGTATATGAACGGCAAAGAGTTGTACTACATTACCCAGGCCCATGCGAACGGCCATCTTTCCGGCGATGGCCCATTCACCAAACGCTGCAACGCCTGGCTGGAGGCGCAAACCGGTGCGCGCAAAGCCATGTTGACTCACTCCGGTACGGCGGCGCTGGAGATGGCGGCCATCCTGGCCGATATCCAGCCCGGCGACGAGGTGATCATGCCGTCGTTCACCTTCGTCTCCACGGCCAATGCGGTGGTGCTGCGCGGTGGTGTGCCAGTCTTTGTGGACATCCGGCCGGATACGCTCAACCTGGATGAAAGCCAGATCGAGGCGGCGATCACGCCGCGCACGAGGGCCATTCTGCCCGTGCATTATGCCGGCGTCGGTTGCGCGATGGAAACGATCATGGCCATCGCCACACGCCACGACCTGATTGTGATCGAGGACGCCGCGCACGGCATCCTGGCCCGCTACGGTGGGCGCGAGCTGGGAACGATTGGGCATCTGGGTTGCCTGAGTTTTCATGAAACGAAAAATGTCATCTCCGGGGAGGGGGGCGCACTGCTGGTCAACGACGAGCGCTTCATCCAGCGGGCCGAGATCATCCGGGAGAAGGGCACCAACCGTAGTGCGTTCTTCCGGGGTGAGGTGGACAAGTACACCTGGGTTGACCTGGGATCGTCCTACTTACCGAATGAACTGACTGCGGCTTTCCTGTGGGCACAGATGGAGGAAGCGCACACGATCACCGAACGACGGCTGGCAATCTGGCAGACGTATCATGACGCCTTCGCCGGCCTGGAAGCAGCCGGGCTGGTCCGCCGCCCCGTGATTCCGGACGGCGTTACCCACAACGCCCATATGTATTACCTGCTTCTGCCGGATCTGGAAACGCGCACGGCGTTCATCGCCGGGCTAAAGGCAGCGGGGATTCACACCGTATTCCATTACGTGCCGCTGCACAGCGCCCCAGCGGGGCGGCGTTACAGCCGGGCTTGCGGCGACCTGCCGGTCACAACCAGCGTTAGCGAACGGCTGGTGCGCCTGCCACTGTGGATCGGTGTCGAGGAGTACCAGGAGCAGATCATCGACGCGGTAATCGCTCAGGTGCAGGCGCTGGCCGGGGTCTGACTCCAGCCGTTTTCCAAAGCCAGTTGTGAGAGTGCAACCGGGAGCAGGTGCCGGATTGCTGATCTGGCCTTAGGCTGGGTAAAATTTTGTTTGTCGCCGGGTCGCCTGTGTGTTACTGGCAGGTATGATTGGGGGGCCGGGGTTAGGGTAGAAAGGTGATGTTCCCCACGTAGATCGTAGCTTCCAGGCTGTCCTCAATGCCGGGCTCAAGGTTGGAATCCATACGGAAAGCAAAGCGGAGCAACTGCGCTGTGTCTTTTAGCACGTAGTGTACAAGTCGGATGTATCCTGTCGCCCTGATGCCTGCTGAATCCCTGAGTGCGGTGAGCGCATCCAGGAACTCTGGAGAATAGTTAGTAGAATCCACCACGCGCCGCCAGACCACCGTTGCCCACGTGTTGGTAGGAATCGTGTGAGAGAAGCCGGAAACCCACGTGCCATCTTCCATCTGCAGGACTGGGATCACTGCAACCTGCCTTTCAAGCGCAGACTCGATGAAGACAGTCATGAGCACTGTATCAAGGTTGGCCTTTTCCTCCAGTCGGAGTGGACGTTCCAGTACGGCTTCCTGAACCCCAGTGAAGTACCGATTGTTGTAGCGGTCGACCTCCGCGATGCTGCGCAGGCTTACCGGATAGCGGATGAACTCACCGGTGACGCCGCCGATGCTTGTGCGGATCAACTCTGGTGAGCCAGCCTGCCGGTAACGCTCCTCTGCGCTGCCCTGCCAGCGGAAGTCCACCGCATCCAGACTCATCGGGCGGGGTGGGATGAAGGCTGAAAGCCCCGCCGAAGCATACTTGAGCGGCGAGGCACCCACGTTGCCCAATAGCAAGATGTCGTCAAACCCGGCTGGGATGATGGTTTCCGCGCTGATGTCTTCCGCGCCATGCAGGGAGATCACCAGTTGCAGGCGGAAGACTCCGGCGGTGATCAGACGGCCATCAAAGTCACGGCGATCGCGCAGGTCCAGGACGGCCAGTGTCCAGCGCCCTTCTTCCAGGTTGACAATGCTCTCCGCCAGGCGTGGGCCAAAGGGTGGGGCCTGTGGACTGGCGTCCAGGGCGACAATGGCCGCCTGTTTGCCCTGCAGTGCCCCGCCGGTATCTGGTAACCAGAAGCGGACCATGACCACCTCAGCCCGGACTGGTTCTGGATAAGTCATGGTGAAATGCCGCAGACCGGAATCGTCGACCGGCAGATCATACAGGCATAGTCTATTCCCTGCTCCGGCGGAGTCACTGGTGCGGGGGGCGGGGGCAAAGCGCGGTGGGGCAAGACCCTGCCAGTCAGTGTCGAAGGCGATCACCTCATCCCAACCCTCAATGCTCTCGCAGTCAAAGCTGCGGATGACGTTATGACGGGCGAGGGCGTCAGCAAAGCGGGGTGTATTCAGGTAGGGGACGACCTGAAAGCCGAAGTACCAGCCCAGGGCAAGGATTCCGGCCAGCATCAACAGGATGGCTCCCAGGCGTGGCAGGTTGAGGCGCGAGCCGGTTTTCTCTGTTGGCCGGTTGATGAAAGCAATGACAATCTGCCCGATCACCCCCACGATTGTGCCGCCCAGGCCAACCAGCGCGATGATGATATCGTTATCCATAGTCTCCCCCTGGTATGTTGTGACAGCTTTACGTTATCACAGAATCGCTGAGCCGGATGCTTGACCAGACACAAAATAGGGCAATCGCATGTGCTTCTCTAATCTGGGCATAGCACGCGGAATAGATAGTCATTGTCCCAGCCGGCCATCTTGCGTTTGGCCGCGATACCCACTTTGACGGATTTATCCTGTTTGAGCAGGTT